>NZ_WKZE01000009.1:0-61273 GCF_009678315.1 Finegoldia sp. BIOML-A2 | reverse complement strand
TTTTGTACTATATTTTGTCATGAAAAAACTGACCTCCTCTAAGTTGATTTTGGGTCCAACTTTTTGGGGTCAGTTCACGATTGACAAGTAGTTTTTGTTTTTATAATCCTAAAGCTTCTTTTAATTTTGCTTGATCAAAACCAACTATTTCTTCATCACCTATGATTGTAACAGGAACACCCATGTGACCTTTTTTCATAAGTTCTTTTCTAGCTTCTTGATCTTGTGATATATTCTTTTCTGTATATTTTACGTTGTTTTCGTCCATATAATCTTTTGCTGCGTGGCAATATTGGCATCCATCACTTGTATAAATTACTACATCTTTCATAAAAATACCTCCTTAAAAGTCTGTATTTTATATATACCCTTATTTGAAAATCCTAATCAATTACACTCAACTTTTTCACAATATTTTTGTAATCTTCTAGTGACAAATTCTCGGCTCTTAAATTTTCCTTTAATCCCAATTCTTGAAGAATTGACTTTAATTTTTCCTTGTCGACATTTACAAATCCACTCGTGAAACTGTTCAATATGGTTTTTCTTCTTTTGCTAAAGCCCGATCTTATTAATTGGCGTAAAAGTTCTTGGTCAATATCTTCATCTAATTTTTTGAGTTTCATATTGACAACTGCACTGTCTACTTTTGGTTGTGGCATGAACACTGTCTTTGGTGCATTCAGTATTATTTTCGCATCGCTGTTTTGTTTTACAAACAAGCTCAATGATGCATAATCCTTATTTCCTACATCAGCTACCATTCTATTTGCCACTTCTTTTTGAACCATAACAGTGATAGATTCAATGACGTCTCTGTAATTAAACAAATGCTCAATAATCGGAGTTGTGATGTAATAAGGAAGATTGGCAACCACTTTGAATTTTTTATCCCCATGATTGAGTTCATTCAAATCCACCTTCAATACATCTTCATTTATTATTTGAAAATTATCTCTATCTCCAACAGTATACTTCAAAACATCCATAAGTCTTGAATCTATTTCTATAGAATACAAAAATTTGCATTTGTCGACAAGTCTCTCTGTCAATGTTCCAAAACCAGGGCCAATCTCAATTACGTAATCATCTTCTGTGATATCAGAATAGTCGATAATATTTTCAATCAAATTACCATCGATTAGAAAATTTTGCCCCAAAGCTTTTGAAAACTTAAATCCGAATTTGTCCAATATTTCTTTAATGTAGGAAGGTTGGTGTAGTCTATAACTCATCTTTTAATAGCCTCCTCTAATTTTTCTCTTGAAATATTGTAATTATTTAGCATTCTAAGAAAAGATTTCGCATTGCCGTAACCTATATTTAAAATTTTACCGACTTTTATTCTAAGCGATTTGGATCCTTCGCCTACTAATCCATAGTAAATCATATCATCCATCGTGTATTCATTCTTAGAATCAATCATTGACGGATGAGCGTTTTCTATGGCGATTTTGATATCTTCTTCCTTTGCATTTTCAATTCCGATATCCTCATCTTTGATACACAAATCTTGTGATATAAATGCATTTTTTGCGTTTGGAATAAAATCATTAATTCTTTTTCTGATTTTATTTCCAGCGTAGTCTGGATCAGTTAGAATTATTATCCCTCTATCTTGGTCGATTTTTTTAAGTCTTTTGAGTAATTTGTCGCTAAAATAAATCCCACCAGTGCAAATCACTTCACAATCTAGTGCTCTTTTGACTCTTTGCTCATCGTCTCTTCCTTCTACAACTATTATTTCTTTTATCATAATTTACCATCCAAAAATATCATCAGCATTATTGCAAATGATTTGTGCCGCTTCTTTTTCCGACATTTTTTTCAACAAACTAACCTCTTGTAAAACCAAATTCACATATTTAGGTTCATTTCTTTTCCCACGATATGGATGAGGCGTCAGATAAGGAGAATCCGTTTCTACTAAAATTTTATCGATAGGTAATCTCTCACAAGTTTCCTTGACATTTCTAGCATTCTTAAAAGTTACAACTCCACTAAATGAAATATAATATCCTAAATCAATAAATTTTTCTGCCATTTCATAACTTCCAGAATAAGAGTGCATTATTCCTCTTACATTAGGATATTTCGCCAATATATCGTATGTGTCTTGGATTGCATCTCTTGTATGAATAATTACAGGCAAGTTTTTTCTTTCGGCGATTTGCATTTGCTTTTCAAATAGATATTTTTGCTTGTCCTTGTCGTGTTCATAATGATAGTCCAGCCCAATTTCCCCGATAGCTTTGCATTTTGGATTATCAGCCAACTCTTCTATCCTAGAAATATCTTCATCCGTAAATCTGCCATCTTCTTCAGGGTGAATCCCCACAGCATTGTATAAGAAATCATACTTTTTTGACAATTCTATGGCTTTAATGGAGTTTTCTACATTGTCACTTGGAAGCATAGCTTTTACAACAGAATTAGATTGTAGGTTTTCAATTATTTTATCCCTATCAAAATCAAATTTCTCATCTGTCAAGTGACAATGTGTATCGTATATTACATAATCTCCCATTAAGATACAGTCGCTCCGTCTTCAAATTCTGAATCAAGTAAACTTGCCATAGTCAATTTATCGCCTTTGCTTGCAGCAAGAAGCATACCTTGAGATTCTACTCCTCTTAACTTAACAGGCTTCAAATTATACACAACTATAACCTTCTTACCTATCAAATCATCTGGTTCGTACCAGTTTTTAATACCTGAAACTATTTGTCTTGTTTCTTCTCCTATTTTAACCTTGAAAACCAAAAGTTTATCGGCATCCGGATGTTGCTTTGCTTCTACAATTTGTCCAACTCTCAAATCAAGCTTGTCAAAATCATCTATGGTTATTTCTTCTTTTTTCTTCGCTTTCTTAGATTTTTTCTTAGATTCTTTAGGAGTTTCTTCTTCATTATCTCTTAATTCAGAAACTTTTTTACCAGTTCTTTGTTCGATTAATTTGTCGTTAACTTCGTTCAATCGTTCAGTTTCTTTCTTGATGTCTAATCTATTGAACAAGTTTTCTCCTCTTTGAACCTTAGTTCCAAAGACTGTTTTACCGAACACTTTTCCATCTTCCCATTTGATTTCAGAAAGACCAATTTGTTCTTTAATTTTATTGCTTGTTTCTGTGATAAATGGAGAAGTTAATATACAAATAACTCTTATCGCATCCATCAAATTATACAGAACAGTTTTCAATCTTTCTGGGTCTTCTTTAATCAAAATCCATGGAGTTGTTTCATCGATGTATTTGTTAGCCCTTCTAACAACTTTCCAAATTTCTTCTAGTGCATTAGAAAAATCAAGTTCTTCCAATAACTCTTCAACTTTTCCTTGACATCCTTCGACTACAGATATTAAATCCTTGTCTATATCATTATTTTCATTTGGTTCAGGAATCACTCCATCAAAGTATTTTTCAACCATTGAAACTGATCTACTTACAAGATTGCCCAAATCATTTACCAAATCTGAATTAAATCTGTTCATAAATCTTTCTGTCGTAAAGTTACCATCATTACCAAAAGTAAAATCTCTTAAAATGTAGTATTTCAAAGCATCTACCCCGTACAAATCTATGATTGGTTCTGGATAGTATACATTTCCCTTTGATTTACTCATCTTATCTTCATTGAATAAAATCCATCCATGAGCGAAAACTCTCTTTGGCAATGGAAGATCCAACGCCATCAACAACGCTGGCCAAATAATTGTGTGGAATCTTACAATTTCTTTTCCAACCAAGTGAATATCGCATGGCCAGAATTTATCAAATAATTCTTCATCTTGTCCATATCCAATCCCTGTCAAATAACAGCTAAGCGCATCAATCCACACGTAAATAATATGCTTATCATCAAATGGAACCTTAACTCCCCAGTCAAAGCTTGTACGAGATACGGATAAATCTTCCAATTCACCACTTAAAAAGTTATTCACCATTTCGTTCTTACGAGATTCTGGCTTCAAAAAATCTGGGTTGTCTTTGTACAATTGTAAAATTCTATCTTTGTATTTTGATAATCTGAAAAAGTACGATTCTTCTTCGTGATAGTGAACATCACGTCCACAATCTGGACACTTTCCATCCTTTAGTTGTGATTCTGTCCAAAAAGCTTCACAATCGACACAATAATGTCCCTTGTAAGTAGACTTGTAAATATCTCCCTTATCGTATAATTTTTGAAAAATTTCTTGAACATTTTTTTCGTGAGCCTTGTCTGTACTTCTGACAAAACTATCTATGTCTATGTCTAGTTTTTTCCACAAATCCTTGGCACTTTGTACAATTGGATCGATATAATTTAATGGATTATCACCCATATTTTTTTCTTTTGCTTTTTCATACAACTTTTGACCGTGTTCATCAGTACCTGTAGTCAAAAACACATCGTAGCCTTGAATTTTTTTGAATTTCTTCAAAGTATCCGCAATAATTGTTGTATAAGTATGACCCAAATGTAAATTACTACTTGGATAATAGATCGGAGTAGTAATATAATATGATTTCTTTTCTTCTGACATAATTTCCCTCCTAAATAAAACTACAATAAAATAAAAAAATCCCTTATATGACATACATCATATAAGGGCGAAAATCCGCGTTACCACCTTAATTTTAGAATATAAAATATTCTCTCATTGTTTGGCACTTTAATGCCTAGCATTTGATAACGGATGCTCCCGGAAAAATTTAAAAGCATAAGCTATTCAACTTTTCAAACTCAAAGACCATATTCTGCAGTAATCTAATATCTTATTCCACCAAACTAAGACTCTCTTTAAAAAAATTATTACATACTCATCTCATCATAGTCATTTTATCAATATATTAAAATAATATCATAAACAAATGATTTGTCAAGCAATCAAAAAAGAGAGGCTATTATACATAACCTCTCCATAAATTTATCGACTATTTTAATTCGATAGTAGCTCCAACTTCTTCAAGTTTAGCTTTTAATTCTTCAGCTTCTTCTTTAGAAGCGCCTTCTTTAATTGCTTTAGGAGCTTCGTCTACGATAGCTTTAGCATCTTTTAATCCTAATCCAGTTAAGTCTTTAACTGCTTTGATAACTTTCATCTTAGCGTCACCAACTGATGCTAAAATTACATCAAATTCTGATTTTTCTTCTGCTGCTGCTCCACCTGCTGCTGGTGCTGCACCTGCTGCTGCTACAGGAGCTGCTGCTGATACTCCAAATTTTTCTTCTGCTTTTTCTACTAATTCATTTAATTCAAGAACAGTTAAGCCTTCAACTGCTTCTAAGATTTCATCTATTGACATTTTTTACCTCCAAATTTTATTTAAATTAATTATTCTTCTACTGTTTCAGTAGTTTCGTTTGATTCAGCTTCTTCTGAACCTTCTTTTTTTGATTTAGCAATAGCATCTGCTAAATATACAAATTTTGATACTGGAGCTTTGAAGCTTCCAAGCATTTTTGTAAGAAGAACTTCTCTTGAAGGGATAGATGCGATTTTCTTTACACCTTCAACATCTAAGAATTTGTCTCCTAAATAACCTGCTTTAATTTCTAAATTTTCGTGATCTGCTGCGAATTCTTTAGCTATTCTAGCTGCAGCGATTGGATCATCCATACTGAATGCAACCGCGTTAGGACCAGATAAGTAATCTAAGAATCCATCAAATCCCAATTCTTTAAAAGCAAAATTCATCATTGTGTTTTTGTATACTTTGAATAATACATTTTCATTTCTGAATTTTTCTCTTAATTCTGTTGCTTCGCTAACATCTAATCCTCTATAATCAACGATAACCATTGATTTAGCATCATTAATATGTCCTTTAATTTCATCAACAACAGCTTTCTTTTGATTTAAAACGTGTTCTTTCATTATTTCACCTCCATGAAAAAGGCTACACTAAAAAAGTCTTTCCATCCAAAGACAGAAAGACTGATAAACTCATATCTTATGCTCCTCTGTAGGATGATTAAACTTTAATAGTCCCTACTGTCTTCGGTAGCCCAAATTAATTACTTGATTATTATATCATATTCTATGAATATGTCAACACTTTTTTATTATTTTTCTTCAATAATACAGATGTTTTTATCTTTCAATTTCTTTTTCTTATATCTGTACAATAATTCATAGATTGTTGCAAATATCGGAACAAAAATAAGCATTCCAACAATACCGCTTAATGCTGCACCTATAGTAACTGCAACTAGCACCCAAATAGATGGTAGCCCTACAGACGATCCCACAATTCTAGGATAAGTTACATTGCCATCAAATTGTTGAAGTACAATTATGAAAATCACAAACATAATAGCTTTTGAAAAAGATTCAATTAAAATAATCAAAGCTCCCAATGCAGCTCCTAGTATAGCTCCAACCAATGGAATTAATGCTCCAAAACCAATTAGCACACTTACAGTTGCAGCGTTTGGTATCTTCAACAAATACATTCCTATAAAGCACATAAATCCAAGCATAAACGCTTCGATAAATTGACCTTTGAAAAAAGAATAAAATTTTTCGTAAGCCACCTTAAAGAAAATTAAAATCTTGTTTGCAGTTTTTCCACTGAAGAAAACATACGCCAATTCTGTAAATTGTCTTCTCAAAGTTTCTTTTGAAAATAATAAATAAATAGCAAATGTGAACGACACTACAAAACTAAGTACAACAGAAAACACTGTGCTAATTCCAAAAAACACATTGTTCAATATATCCAATCCATTTTTGGTTAAGTAAGGTTTCAATTTTACAACCAAATCATGAGTATTTGTGATAGCGTATGTGTCGTAAATTTTATCTAATTGTTTTGCAACCTCTGGATATTTTCTTAGCTTTTCAACCAATACCGGAATTCCTTGGATTAGTGATTTAATAGCTTCTAAAAAATTAGGAATTATAAGTATCACTACAAATGCTATTATTGCACTAACTATTACTAAACTCATTAACAGAGATATTGCTCTTTTTAGACCCGGTTTAGAAGTCCATTTTTTAAAAATTTTATTCTCAATAAAATTCATAGGCATATTTAGGACAAAAGCTAATGCCGCACCAATAATAAATGGGGATATAATCGCCATAAAAGTGCCCAATGCATTTCCTATTGATTTCCCATTGAACAAAAGGTATGCCAAAATGACAGGAACAATTAATATTATTATCCCTATTTGAATTTTCTTTTTATCTTCTTTTAATAATTTCATTTTTCCCTCTGTATTTAAGAAAAGCCACCTTAACGGTGGCTAATAAATTCTTGTTTATATTATTCTTTCGCAAATTGTAATGGATTAACCTTGATTCCAGGGCCCATTGTTGAAGCAATTGTTAAAGATCTAATATATTTACCTTTTGATGAAGCTGGTTTTGCTTTCAATATTGCTTGCATTAACGCATTGATGTTTTCAGCAATTTTTTCCTCTCCGAAAGAAACTTTACCAACTGGAACGTGAATAATATTGCTCTTGTCAGTTCTATATTCAACTTTACCAGCTTTGATTTCTTTGATTGCACTTGTAACATCCATAGTTACTGTACCAGCTTTAGGGTTTGGCATTAAACCTTGAGGTCCTAAGATTCTACCAATTCTACCTACTACACCCATCATGTCTGGAGTAGCCACTGCAACATCAAATCCTAACCAACCTTCTTTTTGGATTTTTTCTGCTAAATCTTCTGCTCCTACAAAATCTGCTCCTGCAGCTTTTGCTTCTTCAGCTTTTTCACCTTTTGCAAATACAGCTACCTTTTGGTCTTTACCTGTACCATGAGGAAGTACGATAGTACCACGAACTTGTTGGTCAGCGTGTCTACTATCTACACCTAATTTTGCATGTAATTCTACTGATTCGTCAAATTTAGCTTTAGCAGTTTCAACAACTAATTTACTTGCTTCGTCTAATTTATATTCAACTGTTCTATCAATTAATTTTGCACTTTCTTGATATTTTTTACCTTTTTTTGCCATATAATCCTCCTTGTGGTTCTAACGAACTAAATCTCCCACTATTCTTCTACTGTAACTCCCATACTTCTTGCTGTACCTTTAATCATACTCATAGCAGATTCTAAGTTTGCTGCATTTAAGTCAGGCATTTTAATTTCAGCAATTTTCTTAACTTGTTCTTTAGTTAATTGTCCAACTTTAGTTTTATTAGGTTCTCCTGAAGCAGAATTTAATCCTAATTCTTTTTTAATAAGAACTGGTGCTGGTGGAGTTTTTGTTATAAATGTGAATGATCTATCTTGGTATACAGTCATAACAACTGGAATAATCATTCCCATTTGGTCTTGAGTTTTTGCGTTAAACTCTTTTGTAAATTGCATTATATTAACACCATGAGGTCCAAGTGCTGTACCTACTGGTGGTGCAGGTGTTGCTTTACCTGCAGGAATTTGTAACTTTACTATTGCTTGTACTTTTTTAGCCATATTAGTTCCTCCTTAAACTATTGTGGTTATCGGGGCTAACCTCCCACATCGATCTATATGAAATTAATTAAATAACTTATATTCAAATTTATATTTTTTCGATATCATCAAAGCTAATTTCAACAGATGTGTCTCTGCCGAACAAGGAAATTAAAACTTTACAGATAGCTTTTTCAGTATTTATTTCTTCAATAATACCTACTTGATCGCTAAATGCTCCAGAAACAATATTCACATTGTCTCCTACATTAACATCAATTTCTTTTTTAGAGTAAGATTGATTTTTAAGAGCGAATTTTTGGATTTCCTTTTCACTAACTGCTACAGGTTTGGATTCTGGTCCTACAAATCCTGTAACACCTCTGGTATTTCTAACTAAATACCATGAGACATCGGTAATTGTCATCTTAACGAAAACATAACCGGGGAAGATCTTTCTTTCTTTTAACTTTTTAGCTCCACCGACCTCTGAAACATATTCTTCAGTAGGTACTACTACTTCAAATATATCGTCGATATAACCACGATTTTCTACCATTTTTTCAATATTAACTTTTACTTTACCTTCGTGTCCAGAGTAAGTATGTACTACATACCATTTTCCCTCTTTGGCACGTTCCTTAAAATCTTCAGTTGCATTTTCAATAAATGTGTTATTTTTTTCGGTCATTGTGGATACTGTTCCTTTCTAAATAAATAGTCCAATTAAACGTTGGAACACAGTATCTAATCCGTATACGATTAATGCAACTATAAAGGAAATTATAACTACTACTATTGAGTATTCTAAAGTTTCCTTTGGTGTCGGCCAGACAATTTTATTCCATTCAGTCTTCACGCCTTTCAAAAATCCTTGATTTTTTTGGGCTGATTTTTGATTAGAATTTTGCGTATTTTTCGCTGCCATAAGCTCCTCCTATCTTGTTTCCTTGTGTAGAGTGTGCTTTTTACAGAATTTACAATACTTGTTAGTTTCCACTCTATCAGGGTGAAGTTTTTTATTCTTTTTAGTAGTGTAATTTCTGCTCTTGCATTCAGTACATTCTAAAATTACTTTATCTCTCATATTAGACCTCCTCTATTAGTATGGACAAAATCCACCGTACTACTTTATCATAAATGCGTTGAAAAGTCAATAAATACTATACTCTTGACAAATATTCTCCAGTTCTTGTATCTATTTTAATTTTATCTCCTTCGTTTACAAATAAAGGTACGTTAACTGTAGCGCCTGTTTCTACAGTAGCTGGTTTTGTAGCTCCTGTTGCAGTGTTACCTTTAATACCAGGTTCTGTTTGAGTGATTTCTAACTCAACAAAGTTTGGCGGAGAAACTTGGAATGCTTTACCTTTGAAAAATTTGATTGTTGCCATATCATTTTCCTTTATATAAAGAATAGCTTCTTCAACACTAACTTTATCAATTGGTAATTGTTCATAAGATTCTGGGTCCATGAAATAATATAAAGTTCCATCGTTGTATAAGTATTGCATTTCTCTTGTTTCAATTCTAGCTTCTTCATATTTTTCGTTAGGATTGAATGTCATGTCTCTGTTTGAACCAGTCATAACTGATCTGATTTTTGTTCTTACAAAAGCTGCACCTTTTCCTGGTTTAACGTGTTGGAAATCTATAATTTGCCATACATCTCCATCCATTTCAAAAGTTGTGCCTTTTCTAAAATCTCCTGCTTGTATCATATATACCTCCTACAATTATCTATCATATATTATACATTACTAATTAATTATGAACAACTATTTTCTCGCACATTCTGATGCATCGCCTTGTAAAATTTTCAAAGCGTGATCTAACGTATCAATTATGTATTCCAAACTTTCTTCAACAGCCTTAGGACTACCCGGCATATTTATTATGAGGGAGTTTTTTCTAATAACTGAAACAGCTCTTGAAAGCATTGCTCTTTTTGTAATAGTCATCGAATAATTTCTAATCGCTTCACTAATTCCCAAACAAAGTTTTTCTGAAACTTCTAATGTAGCCTCAGGAGTTACATCTCTTTTTGAAAATCCAGTTCCACCCGTAGTCAAAATCAACTCAATATTTTCATTGGAATAATCGATTAATTTTTCTTTTATAAGTTCTTTTTCATCTGCTACAATATCATATTTTTCTAATTTATAGCCGTTTTTTTCGATAATTTCTATAATTTTTTTACCACTTAAATCTTCTCTTTTTCCTTGAGAACCCTTGTCTGATACTGTAAGCACTGCTACTTTATACATATTAAAACCTCTTTGTGTCAATATATTTGCTTGACCTTGATATTATATAAAAATACTAGCCCATTGTCAATATTAAAATGCGTCAATATAGTGATTTAATTTGAAATTATCCAAATAAATTTCTATCACATCAAATCTAGGCTGATAATCGTACAAATCATTTTTGTCGATATAAATTTCTGTTGTTTTTCTTATTCTGTCTTGTTTTCCCAAAGTTACAAAATCAGAAGGAGCGCCGAACTTGTCATCAGTCCTTGCTTTTACTTCAACTATTACCAAATAATTTTCGTAAATGCAAACTATGTCTAGTTCCCCAATTCTCTCGGAATAATTCCTGTCAATAATTTCGTAACCTTTTTCTATTAAATATTCACAAGCGTAATCCTCGGCAAATTTACCTCGGTTTTTTTCCATTTTCATATAATTTCCTCAAAAAAGTTTTTCTATGAAGTGGACACTCTCCATGTTCAAGTATCATTTCTCTGTGAAGTTTAGTTCCGTATCCCTTGTGTTTTTCAAAGCCGTATTGTGGATAGATAGTATCCATATCCTTCATGTACTCATCTCTTATAACCTTTGCTACAATTGATGCACAAGAAATCGGATATAATTTTTCGTCACCTTTGACAAATGACATTTGTTTAATATCTGTGTCAATAATTTCTGCATCAATTACAATCAAATCAGGTTTTATGAATTTATTGTCCTTTGTTTTCAAACTTTCTACAGCTCTTTTCATGGATAATCTCGTGGCTTGCTTGATGTTAATCTCATCAATCACACTTTGATCTACAAAATTTACACTATATGCCAAAGCTTGATCCAAAATCATATCCTTGAATTTAATTCTCTTTTTTTCAGAAAGCTTTTTTGAGTCAGTGACTCCGTCTATTATCTCACAATTTTTAGGCATAATAATTGCGCATGTCACAACAGGACCTGCTAATGGTCCTCTTCCAACTTCATCTACGCCACAAATTAATTCTTCCTCAAATTCGTTATAATCAATCGCAAACATCTTCTAATGAAATTCTTCCTAACTTTGTTTTTCTAAATTCATCTATAACTATTGATGAAACTTTAGAATAATCAATATTTTTTCCTTTTAACAAACAGCCACGTCTTATAGCAATATCATCCATTATTTCGATTGTTTCCTTGCTTTGCGTATCAATCGAATATCTTTTTTCTAAAATTTGTGGATCAATACTCATTAGTTTCTCGATGAGCTTGTACGCTAAGTTTTCTTCATCCAAAATTTCATCTTTGATAGCTCCAGTAAATGCCAAATTCAGGCCAATTTCATTATCTTCGAATTTTGGCCACAAAACACCTGGTGTATCCAACAATTCCATCTTGCCTTTTATTCTAATCCACTGATTAGTCCTTGTAACACCTGGAGTGTTTCCTGTTTTGGCAGATTGTCTGTTGGATAATTTGTTGATTATAGTAGATTTTCCAACATTTGGAATACCAACTATCATCATTCTAATAATTTCTGATTTTATGTTTTTGTCTTTTCTATTAGCAAGTACATCTTCTAAAATCTTTTTAGCTGCAGGCTCAATTTTATCCAAATTTTTACCGTTTTTGCTATCGATCGGAAGTGCTGTTATATTTTTCTTTGCAAAATAATTAATCCAGTTTTGTGTAATTTTAGGATCTGCCATGTCCATCTTGTTCAATAAAATCAATTGCGGCTTATCCTTTAAGATATCTTCTATAACTGGATTCATGGATGATCTTACAATTCTGCTATCCACAAGAACCAAAACTATGTCGACAAGTTTCATGTTTTCTTTTATCTTGTCAATAGCTTTTTTCATGTGCCCTGGATACCAGTTTATATTATTAATGTCCATGTTATTTCCTTTCCATCTAAAAAAAGTACTGAGAAAACCTCAGCACTCAATTTAGAATTTTTGTTTTTCTTTAACTTTAGCAGCTTTACCTTCTCTGTGTCTTAAGTAGAATAATTTTGATCTTCTTACTTTACCTTCTCTAACTAATCTTACGTTAGTTACTCTTGGTGAGTTGATTAAGAAAGTTCTTTCTACTCCTACACCGTAAGCTAATCTTCTTACTGTGAAAGTTCTTCTAAGTCCAGTTCCTTGCATTTTAATTACAGTTCCTTCATAAACTTGAACTCTTTCTTTGTTACCTTCTTTGATAAGGTAGTCTACTTTTACAGTATCGCCAACATGAAAGTCGAACTTATTTTCTCTTAATTGTTCATCTTCTAATGTTTTTATAATATCCATTATGATCCTCCTTGGTTTTTTTCTTTCAGATATTTCTGATATATATCTTCTCTTTTAAGTTTAGTGTTGTTTAGTCTTGATTTTTCTCGCCACTGTTCGATTTTTTCGTGATTTCCTGATAATAAAACTTCAGGAACTTCATATCCGTTAAATACTCTGGGTCTTGTGTAGGAATCTTCCTGTAGCAATAAATTGTAGTGCGAATCTGTCTTATAACTTTCATCATTTCCCAAAACATCGTTAATCATTCGGCTTACACAATCTATAAGAACCATAGCTCCTAATTCTCCACCAGTCATCACATAATCTCCAATAGAAATCTCCTCATCACAATAATGATTGATGATTCTGCTGTCGACACCTTCGTAATGGCCACAAAGAATGACTATTTCTTTTTCTTTTGAAAGTTCGATACACTTTTGTTGATTAAGAACTTTCCCTTGAGGAGACATAAACACAACTTTTGATTTGTTTTTGTTCACATCTTCCAAGCAGTCATAAATTGGTTGGCAAGTCATAAGCATCCCAGCTCCGCCACCATATATCTCATCGTCTACCTTTTTGTGTTTATTTTTAGTGTAATCCCTAATATTAACCACTTCAAGTTCAATGAGATTGTTTTGGACTGCTTTTCCTATGACGCCGTATGATTTTAAGTAATCAAAACTTTCTGGAAATAATGTGAGAATTATAAATTTCATCACATACCCTCAATTATAACTACATCGATTAATCCATTTTCTAAATCTATTTTTTTAATGAACTCTTTTACAGCAGGTATCATAAATTCTTTTTCATCATTTTTAATTACATATACATCATTACTATAAACGCTCAAAACTTCAACCAAATCTCCGATGTATTCACCATTACTATAAGCTTTCAATCCTATCAAATCGTCAATGTAAAAGCTTCCATCTTTCAATTCGTATCTGTCTTTTTCATCTATATATAAAAACTGTTTTTTGAATTCAAGAACTTCATTAATATCGTTAAATTCTTCAAAATCAATGTACAAAAAACCCTTGTACATTCTATAATTTTGAATATTGACCTTAACTTTTTTATCCCCGAGATAATAACAAATATCTTCGTCAAATCTTTCGATATTATCAGTCAACGGTCTCATTTTAAGACATCCTTTAATACCGTGAGTATTGAGCACTTCTGCTACAGCTATATATTCCATTATTGCAAAATATCTACGACAACTTTTTCGCCACTCTTAATAGCCGCTGCCTTAGTAATAGTTCTAATTGCCTTGGCAATCTTCCCTTCTTTTCCTATAATTTTTCCCAAATCTTTGGAATCTGCTTTAATTTCTATAATAACCGTATGTTTGTCTTGTCTTGATGTTACTTCAACTGCTTCTTTATTATCAACTAACGCAGTAGCAATTGTTTTAACTAATTTTTCCATGACAACTCCCAACTTGTATTATTATTTTGCTTCGTAAACTCCATTATTTTTAAATAATCTGTCTACTGTATCTGTAGGTTTTGCACCATTTTTAATCCATTGTTGAACTTTTTCGCTATCAACTTTAACAGTTTTTTCTTCAACTAATGGGTTGTAATATCCGATTTCTTCGATGAATTTACCATCACGAGGACATCTTGAATCTGCGACAACTATTCTATAAAATGGTTTCTTCTTTGCTCCCATTCTTTTCAATCTAATTTTTACTGACATAATTTACCTCCATAACTTATTATCTAAAAAAAGGCATTTTCATTTTACCTTTTTTACCAAATTTCTTTTGTAGCGCTCCCATATTTTTCATCATAACTTTCATTTCTTTGAATTGTTTCAAAAGTTTGTTAACCGCTACTTGATCTTGACCGCATCCTTTAGCAATTCTTTTTCTTCTAGATATACTAATGATATCTGGATTTTCTCTTTCTTCTTTGGTCATAGATTTAATAATTGCTTCAATCTTATCAAATTCTTTGTTATCGAAATTCACTTGTTTAAGCATCTTACTATCCACGCCAGGAATCATTGCAAGAATATCTTGCATAGGTCCCATTTTCTTGATTTGCTGCATTTGGTCAAGAAAATCATTAAAGTCAAAACTTTGAGCTTTAATCTTTTCCTCTAATTCTTTTGCCTTCTTCTCGTCAAATTGATTTTGTGCTTTTTCGATAAGGCTAAGAACATCTCCCATACCCAAGATACGTGATGCCATTCTATCCGGATGGAACGGCTCTAAATCTCCAAGTTTTTCACCTACACCTATAAATTTAATAGGCTTATCAGCTACTTGTCTGATTGATAAAGCAGCACCACCTCTTGCATCACCGTCTAACTTAGTAAGGATAATTCCTGTAATATCCAAATCCTCGTTAAACTTAGCTGCAACATTCACTGCATCTTGTCCAGTCATCGCATCTACAACTAACAAAATATCTGAAGGATTCACTTCTTGTTTAATATTTTTCAGCTCATCCATCAAAGTATCGTCAATGTGAAGACGACCGGCAGTATCTATAATTACATAATCAATGTTCTTTTTCTTAGCTTCTTCGATTGCTTTTTTTGAAATTTCAACGGGATTTGTTTGTCCCATTTCAAAAACTTCTACCCCAACTTTTCCACCAACAACTTGAAGTTGTTTAATGGCAGCAGGTCTGTAAATATCACACGCTACAAGTAAGACGCTTTTGTTTTTGTTTTTCAAATTCAATGCAAGTTTTCCGGCATGAGTTGTTTTACCTGCCCCTTGCAAACCACAAAGCATAATTACTGTAGGTTTCATTGGTGAAACGTTAAGTTTTTCTTCCTTTTCACCCATCATTTTAGTTAATTCTTCATTAACTATTTTAATAACTTGTTGACCTGGAGTAAGACTTTCCAAAACAGAAGAATCGATAGCACGTTCTTTTACTTGAGATATAAAATCTTTAACAACTTTATAGTTAACGTCCGCTTCCAATAAAGCAAGTTTAACTTCTCTCATTGCAACATCTATATCTTTTTCTGTTAGCTTTCCTCTGTTGGTCAATTTTGACAAGGCATTTTGTAATTTATCGGACAAATTTTCAAATATCATTTTCCACATCCTCTAAATCATTTAAGAAATCTTCTATATCTATAATGATATTTTCAATTTCTTTGCTTTTGATTTCTGGTGACAAAGAGAAAAGATCATTTCTGATTTTTCTAAGAAATTGATGACTCTTTTTTGATTTTTCAATCAAGCCAAGTTTTTGTTCGTATTCATAAAGCTTATTTTCAGCTCTTTTCAAACTATCACTTACAGCTTGTTTTGAAATATCACAAATTTGAGCAATTTCATTTAATGACAAATCCTCATTGTAGTATTTGTCAATTACATCGTATTCTCTTTTCGTAAGCAATTTACCATAATAATCAAACATCATGGTAATATTTAATAATTTTTCCATTCAATCACCGTCAACCTTTTTACTTGACTTGTATATTATATAAACTTAAAATCCATTTGTCAAGCATTTTAATCAAAAAAAGAAGTGCTTTTTTGCACTTCTAATTTGTTTTTTGCTAATAAAATTCTTTTTTCAAACTTCTACTGAATAATTTGTCGATTTCTTCTTCGCATTTCGAATTTTCGTACAAAACTTTGTACACTGCATTGTTAATCGGTAAATCCAAATTCATTTTGTCTGCTTGTAATTTAATAGCTTTTACAGTGTAGTATCCTTCAGCTAATTTGTCGTATTTTTCTGATTTTGCATACATTTCACCGAACATTCTGTTGTGCGAATATTGTGAAAAAACTGTAGCCTCATAATCTCCCAAGTGACAAAGTCCGTACGCGCTGAGCTCTTTACCTCCCGAAGCTTTAATAAACCTTGCGACTTCTCTACAACCTCTGCTCATTAAAGCTCCCTTCAAAGAACTTATTTTCATTCCATCCAACATTCCCGCAGCAATTCCAATTACGTTTTTGTAAGCTGCGCCGATTTCATTTCCAATCAAATCTTGGCCATAATAAAATCTAATCAAATCTGAACTGTAATTTTCAATCAACAATTCTTTCACATCTTCATCTTCTGAATCAATTACCATACAATTTGGAACATTGCGGTAAAATTCTTGTGGATGACCTGGGCCAATCCAAGCTGCGACTTTGTTAGATCCATCCATAATTTCTTTGCAGACTTCTGATAATCTTTTTCCAGACGAAATCTCAATTCCCTTCATATTAGTAACGATAATTTTATCCTTAATTCCAATTGACTTAAGTTCTTCACACACATTTCTAAAACCTTGTGCATTTATACTAACATGAATAACATCACATTCTTTTGATCTTGTGATATCATCGGTTAATTCCAAATCATCTTGCAAAGTAATAATTCCATTGCTACGACTTTTCTTAAAGTTTTCGAAATCTTCAGTTCCATTCAAACCATACAACAAAACTTCATGACCAATTTTTTTTAAATACCAAGCGATGAAACTTCCCCATCTGCCAGGCCCTATAACCATAATTTTCATTATATACCTCTTTATTTCTTCTTATTAGATTTCTTATTATTTTCTTTATTAATAGCTCTCATTCTAATCATATTCATCCACAAAAGTGTGTTGTAAATTAAAAATGTAAGATATGTTAAGAACACATATACCTTATTAGGATGGTAATAAATCAACATAAAACCTATTAACAAAACGATAAAACTTCCGTATTCGAATTTTGTTCTTTTTCTTTCAAGACTTTTTGGTAAAATCATTTTATTTTGCGACGCATAAACTGCCCACGCAAGTAAAATTAACAACGATATTATGTTGTGGCCTCTAAGCAAAGTAGATACGAAAACCACCATCAAAACATTTGATATCGCCAATATAACATTGTCTGCATTTTTAGTATTATTTTTCATCATATCACCTAGATAAATTATAACATATTAGCAAATTTAAAATAATGTAAATCTTTTAGTTCGTAATAAAAAATCCTGTTATCAAATATATGATAACAGGATTTTGTCAACTTAAATTTATTTTTTTGCTTTTTGTTCCTTGTCTTCTAGTTTCTTTTTTTCGATGTAAGCTTGTTGTTTTTGTTTAATCAAATATTCTGCTGCAATTCCTGGCATTGTCATTGCTATTGGATCAAGGATTTCCTTTAATTCATCTTCTGTTAAGATTTTTTCGTCCAATACGATATTTCTAACTGTGATTCCTGTACTCAATGCACGTTTTGCGATTTCAGCAGATTTTTTGTATCCGATATGAGGAACTAATGCTGTAACTATTCCTACTGATTTTTCGACGTCGTTTGAAAGTTTTTGTCTGTTTGGTTTGATACCAATTATGCAGTTTTCTCTGAAAGTTTTCACTGCATTAGTCAATATAGATATAGATTCAAATAAACTATCGAACAAAACTGGTTCGAATGCGTTAAGTTCCAATTGTCCGTGTTCTGCACACATTGTAATTGTATTATCGTTACCAATAATTCTGAATACAACTTGGTTAACAACTTCTGGAATTACAGGATTTACTTTTCCTGGCATAATTGATGAACCGTTTTGTCTTGCTGGAAGTTCAATATCTCCTACCATTGTTTTTGGTCCTGAACTCATTAATCTCAAATCACTTGCCATTTTTGACAAACTTACGGCTGTTGATTTTACTGCTGAAGATATTTCTACAAGACCATCAAGGTTATTAGTTCCATCTATTAAATCTTCTGCTTGATGCAAATCAAATCCAGTTAATTCTGCTAGAATAGGAACTATATTTGTGAAGTAAACTTTGTCTACATTTACTCCTGTACCAATCGCAGTTGCTCCCATATTTATCGATTCAATTTGATCTGATGACCTTCTAATTCTTTTGATATCTCTTTTGATCACTGAATAATAGGCGTGGAATTCTTGTCCCAATCTAATTGGAACTGCATCTTGAAGTTGAGTACGTCCCATTTTAAGTACATCATCAAATTCCACTGATTTATTTAACAAAGAAATTTCTAATTGCTTTAATTCATTTAAAGCTTTTATTAGTAGCCTTAAAGTTGCAATCTTACCAGCAGTTGGAAAAACATCGTTTGTGGATTGACTCATATTAACGTGATCGTTTGGATGAACATATTCATAAGTTCCCAATCCGCCGCCAAGTTTTTCATTGGCAATGTTTGCAATAACTTCATTTGCATTCATATTTGCAGTTGTACCGGCTCCACCTTGAATTGGATCAGTCAAAAATTGATCGTGATATTCTCCTTGAAGAATTTTGTCGCATGCGTAAACGATTGCGTTTTTGACATCTTCTCTCATGATTCCTGCTCTGTGATTTGCTATAGCACAAGCTTTTTTAACTATTGTCAATCCATAAATTAATTCTTCATGTAAAGTTCTTCCTGTTATTGGGAAATTTTCCATTCCTCTTAAAGATTGCACACCGTAATATGCATCTTTTGGAACTTGCTTTTCACCAACACTATCAGACTCTAATCTGTAATCCATATTAACCCCCAAAAAACGTTTATTTATTACATTACAAATTGATATTAACACTTTTAAAATCCATTGTCAAAACTTTATAAAAATTAAATTTAAAAATAAAAATCAGCCGATATTTCAAAGTCTGAAAAACTTTTTATCGACTGATAATAAATTTATTTTTTAATTTTATAATCCCAATTCATCTTGTCTCTTACGAAGTTTTGTAATTATATGATCTTCATCTAAATTAACCATGTCGTAAGTAATCAATGTGTCTTTTGGTATATCAACTTTTGCAGTTGTTTTTTCTGTTATGATTGGCATTGGCAACAAATTATTCTCCATTTGATGTTTGTGAGATGTAATTTTACCGAAACAATCGTGTCCACCAATACCTTCGATTGTTTGCCCTTTTTTGATATCTCTTTTTGCAACTGTAATTGTATCGGAAACTTGTCCGTATTTTGGATAAATTGTCGGTTCTTTTTCTACAATTGCATCATAAATTGTAAGAGGAGTTTCCAAACTTGTCAAATGATATGGTCTGTACAAAGTATAGTTAGGTCCTTTACCCATTGACAAATATTCCATTAAATCGTGAACTTCGTTAGTATCGTGAGTTACAATTGCAAAAACTCCAGGCGCAACCCCAAATGCAAAATCAACTATATTGTAATTATTTAAAATTCCGCCTTGTTCTTTTAATTTAAATTCGTCTGCGATATCGTGAATATTTGTTGTAATTCCATGACAACCCAAAACATCCGGAGTAAATCCCAGCGCATTTGCCACAGCATTAAGTTCGATCATAGTATTAGTTCCATCTACAAATGATGTCAACATTTTTGGAACCAATCCTTTTGACAAAGCTTCTTCTCTCAAAATATCTTCATTAGTATAATTATCCAATGGATTATTCTTGCCTTTACCTACAGCTAATAATTTAAATCCCAGCCCAAGTGCAAAATCCGACAATTGAATTATAGCTCCTGGCTCATCTCCTGCAGATCCTGTGTATACAACACCTTTTTTCTTCGCCATTTCGTTTAAGATAGGTCCCACAACAGCATCACATTCTACATTTAATAAAATAGTATGCTTTTCGTGTTCAATACTTTCTACTGCAAGTTGTGTTCCAAATGGAGGATTTCCTGTCGCATCGATTATTCCATCAATCATATCTAATTTGTAACTCAAAGTATAATCATCACTTACTACAAAAGAATTATTTTTAATAGCATTTTCTGCAACTTTCAAATCAGTTGTTTTGATAATATCCACATCTTTTACACCTGCTTTTCTCAAAGCATTCACGCACTTGTCGACGTGTCTGTCTATAATAACGGAAGGTCTCATTCCTTTGATTCTACTCAACTGACTCACAAGACCAGATCCCATTTTGCCACAACCAACCAAACCTACTCTAACTTTTTGACCGTGGTTATCTAAGTCAATAAGTTTTCTTTGCATTTTATTCATTTAGTTCTCCTTTTTAATTATAGACATCGCACAAGAATACGCCGACGAAAAAGCCCATTGAAGATTATATCCACCACAATCCCCGTCGACATCCATAATTTCACCAATAATATACAGATTTTTAATTTTTTTTGATTCCATAGTAGAAGGATTGATTTCATCTGTGTCAACTCCTCCGCAAGTTATCTGACCAGAATCTTCATCCTTGTATCCACTAACACTAAATTCCAAATTTTTAAGAGTGTGTGCTAATTTGTAGATTTCTTCCTTACTAAGTTCACACACATTAATATCGTATTCGATATTCGCTTGATTCAAAACTTCTTCAATCAAATTGTCGTTAATCAAACCGACCAACAGCTCATTTATTTTCTTATAATAATTTAAAGATATTATGTAGATTAAATGCTCATACAATTTGTTTTCATCCAAATCTACAGTGTCAATTCTTATTTTGACATCTAATCCCTTGTTTTTAGCTCTGATTGCTTCTCCTGATAATTGCAAAATAGTTGGCCCACTAATTCCATAATCAGTGAACAAAACATCATGATAAAATTCGAAAACTTCCTTCTCATCTACAACTAACTTTGCATTAGCTTTGAATTTGGTGCCGCTCATTTTCTTGAAACTATCTCCATTAAGTCTCAATTGCACAATTCCTGGATGAGTTTTCACGATATTGTGTCCCAATTTCTCCATCAGAATGTATCCATTACCATCGGAGCCACTTTTTTTGTAAGCCTTCGATCCACAAGCTATTATCAAATAATCAAACTTATATAATGAACCGTTGGATTTTACTTCAAATACATCTCCGTTTTTTCTAACGTCATCAACAAAACTATCGAAAATAAATTCTACTTCGAGATGATTTGCCAAGCACATCATTTGCTTCACTATTGATGAAGCTTGCAAACTTTTTGGAAAAATTTTTCCATTTTCAAGCTCAACTTCAGGAATTCCCATATCATTGAAAAATTCTATAACATCGTAATTATCAAACTTTTTAATAGCACTTATTGTGAATTTTGGATTTTCGCCATGATAATTCTTATACGATACATTTCTGTTAGTAAAATTGCACCTACCATTACCAGTTGCATAAATTTTCTTCAAAGCATTGGCGTTTCTTTCAATAACGGTCGTGTCTATGTAATTTTGTTTTAAAATTAATGCCGCAAAAACCCCACTAGCTCCTGCTCCAATAATTCCTACTCTCATATTCCCCTCAATTCCCTAAATCGTAATAAATTTGTAACTTATTAAGTTTAATTCTATGATATTATAATGATAAGAATAAATGGTTGTTCATCCTCCTAATATGAACTTGCCAATGTTATTTAAGTAGCAAATCTATCCCAAAGATTTGCTACTTTTTTTATTACGATATTTATTCTATCACAAATCATGTGAATTTTTAAAAATGACGATTAATTGTAATAATTTTTGATTTTGACAAACAAAAAGCTCCCACAAATGTGAGAGCAAAATTTCTATTGTTCAAAATTTTATTGGAATTTTTCATCCAAGAATTTTATAATATCCATTGATTCATACATTGGTTTGCCATCAATAAAAAGACAAGGTACTTGGTCTTGTCCACCTTTTTCAATAAGGTATTTTTCATTAGCTTCGTCAGCTTTGATGTCTACTAATTCAACATCCTTAATTCCTTTTTTTTCTATAAATCTTAAAACTTTCTTGCAGAATGGGCAAGTTTCTTTGTAATACAATTTTAAATCCATAATAATCTCCTTTTCGTTAAATTCTTTGATAAAATATATATACCCGAACGAAAAATATATAAACATGAACAAAAGGAGTTTTTATGATAACTTATAAAGTAGATGTGTACATACCAGAAGACTACATAGATTTGTTAATAAGAAAACTAGGCGATGAGAAAATTATAACCATAGGAAATTACGATTATTGTTATACAACATCGAAAGTAAAAGGTCATTTTATGCCCAATGATTTAGCAAATAATTTTTCTGGCGAAAAAAATATTATCAACCAAGTTGACGAAATCAAATTAGAATTTCGCACAACAGAAAATAATATCAAAAAATGTATACAAATTATCGAAAATATTCACCCATATGAAGAATGCGTGTATTATATTTTCGAAATAAAAAATTTTAAATAATAATAGGAGATGCAATGGGAAAAATTAAAACTATTTGTGGAATTTGTCCATGTCAATGCCATGTAGAATGCGACATGGACGCTAGAAGGATAAAATCCATCAAAAAATCAGATGAAAAACCTTCCGCTCTTTGTTTAAGAGGATTGTATTCAGACGAAATATTAAACTCAGAAGACAGATTGACTGATCCTTTGATCAGAACTGGTGAGAAGGGAACACTAGAATTCAAAAAAGCTTCATGGGATGAAGCGATGGAACTTATTAAAGAAAAATGTTCTAAAATAATCGAACAATATGGCGCAAAATCAATTGCAAGCCATTTTGGTAGAGGTGCATTTGATACAACTACGAACGATTTTATTTCAATTCAAATGCCTAACAGTGATAACGGAGGATTTTTGTCTCCAATTGGAAGTCCGAACAACGGATCAGTTGGCTCATTATGTTTTGTATCGTTTGGCATATTTGCTCCTCAAACAGTTTTTGGATTAAGTGCACCAAATCTAGTTTGCGATTTGCAAAACACTGAAATGCTTTGTGTGTGGGGTGCCAATCCTAAAACAGATTCCCCTCCATTTTTCTACAATAATATGGTAAAAAGAAAAAATGAAGGAATGAAAATCATAGCCGTTGACCATTATAATTCAGATATTATCGAATATGCTGATTACAAATACATCGTCAATAGCGGAACTGATATGGTGCTAATCCTCGGAATACTAAATTACTTAAAAGATAAACTCGACCAAGATTTTATCGAAAAACACACTTACGGATACGATGAATTCAAAGAATATTTTAAACAATTTGATTTGGAAAAAACATCAGAAATCACAGGACTTGAAGTTGATAAGATAAAAGAGTTGGCAAACTTACTCTTTGACAACACAGTTGCTCTTAAATCATACACAGGACTCGAATATTCACATTGCGGAGTTCAAACAATACGTTCAATGTATATTTTATGGAGCTTATTGGGAAACTTAGATGTCAAGGGCGGACTTTTGATTAATAAGAACAAGCCAATTAAGAGGGTACAAAACCCACCAAACAACGCACAAAATATCGAAAAAATCGGTTCAAAAGAATTCCCTCTTTTTGATAAATTAATCGGTCAACCACAATTTACGAAACTTCCACAAGCAATATTAGAATCCGATCCTTATCCAATAAAAGGTCTAATTAATTTGGGCTCATGTATGTCTGTAAATTATCCTAACAGTCAACTTTATAGAGAAGCGTTAAAAAGTTTGGATTTCTTCGTAACTTGCGACAGATTTATGACTGAAGATGCATACTTTGCAGATGTCATCCTCCCTGCTACAACTTATTACGAAGAAGACCGCTACGCAATATATCCCGACCACATCGAAATCACAGAAAAATTAGTCGAACCTTTGGGCAATTCTCTTCCAAATATTTTTATTTTGAAAAAAATTGCAGATGCATTAGGATTTGGTGAATATTATCCAGAAAATTTCGATGAATTATTAGATAAATCTTTTTATCACACACCAGAAATTTTAAAAGAATTGAAGGAAAATGGTGTATATCATTTCGACAAAAAACCTGAAGTGTCTTATGAAAAATACGATTCATTTAATACAGAAACCGGGAAAATCGAAATCCACTCAAAACTTTTAGAAAAGTATGGATTTTCACCTATTCCTGTTTATGAAGACGGATTTGAAAATGAGCAAGAAAAATCAGATAAATTATCCAAATATCCATTTACTATGAACACAGGCGCAAGAATTCATACGACATTTAGAACACAACACTTAAACATCGATGGATTATTGAAACACCAAGAATATCCACAAGTTATAATGAATGAAGATGATGCGAAAGAATTGGGAATAGAAAATATGGATTTAGTTGAAGTCTACAATGATAGAGCAAGTGTAATCCTTCAAGCAGTTACTAATAATATGTCAAACCGTCACGATTTGGAAATAAATGTCGGCGGTGGTTCATTCAGCCAAGATGACAATTGGAAAGATGCGAACATTAATATGTTAATTGACAACGAAATCTTCGATCCAATTTCAGGATTTCCAGTTTTCAAAAGACAACATTGCAATATAAGAAAAGTAAAATAAAAACAAAAACCTTCTGCGGCTCGAATTTGAGCTACAGAAGGTATTTTTTTAGAAAAATTTCAAACAAACAAATGCTGTTAGAACTGCTAATATAATTGTTAGACCAACATTTTCTTTCAAATAAGCTATAATAATCGCTACGATTGAAGCTACAATTGTAGGAATTAACATTTCACTTGAAGCTGTCAGAATTCCTCTTATTACCATAATACTTAATGATGTATATGGTATTATGTTTAAAAATTCAGCGGTTTGTCTAGAAAGTTGTTTTCCTTTTAAATATTTAAGAGGTATTATCTTAGGAACAGCTGTAACTAAGCTACATAATAAAATTAAAATTATATTATACATTTTGACCTCTTTTCATAATTACTTTCAATCCGATGTATGATGATAATAAAATTGCTAAGATTATATCCCATCCAGATGGTATAAATTTCAAATAAAAAATAATTGCATAAGTTACAACGCCTATCAAACTAACTACCAAACCATTGGAACTTTTCTTAATAGATGGTACTACAAGTGCGATAAACATCGCAGTAAGTCCTACTTCTAATGATGTTTGGACTGATTTTGGCATTAATTGTCCTATCAAATATCCAACCGGCGTAAATATTCCCCAAGCCAAATAAGGTCCTAATTCTACGGCCAACGCAAATTCTGTGTTGAGCTTTTCTTTATTAAAACTCATTACCGAAAATGCTTCATCTGTCAACATAAATCCTATTACAGGAAGTGCTTTCGGATTTATTTTTTGTGTATGAATCCCCAAAGAAGTCGACATTATGAACAATCTCAAATTTAATAAAAATACCGACAACACGATGGAAAACATACCTACTCCAGCACCCATTAATTCAACTGCCATGAATTGTGCTGCTCCAGAATAGAAAACAAAAGAAAACAAAGTCGAATCCAACATGCTAATGTTTTGACCTTTGCACAACAAACCAAAAGCCATCGCTATAGGAATATATCCCAACATAATTGGAGACGAAAATTTGATTGCTTCTTTAATTCTATTTGAATCCATTAAATTTTCCTCCATTCCATTTTTATTACAAACATTTAAACGTAAGAAATCATAATCTACAAGATTTGCAGATTATGATTATTTTATTTCTCTTCTATCCAAAATAGCTTTGTACAAGCTCATTTCGTCATAATATTCCAAATTAGCTCCCAATGGTACTCCCATCGCAATTCTGGAAACTTTTACGTTATATTCTTCATTTTTAAGAACTTCTATTATGAAGTTAGTTGTCAAATCTCCGTTAGTTGTTGGTGATAATGCTAGGATAACTTCCTTTACATAATCTTTTTTACATCTCAAAAACAAATTTTCCAAATTCAAATCCTGCGGAGCAATATTATCTCTTGGAGATAATAATCCTCCTAATACGTGATATTTCCCATTGTATTCGCCAGTTTTTTCAATTGATATTACATTCATTGAATCTTCAACTACGGTTATGACACTGTTATCTCTTTTTTGATTGGAACAAATATCACACAATTTTTTATCAGTAAGATTTCCACAATTAGCACACGGTCTAATATTAGTCTTCACATTTACAATACTTTCTACAAGCTCGTCGACTTTCTTAGGATCCATATCTATAATTCTATAAGCTAACCTTTTCGCACTTTTTCTGCCAATAGTTGGCAAATTGGACAAGTTTTTAATCAATTCGTCCATTGCTTTAGGGTATAGTGACAAAATTATCCCCCCTTATTTAGAATCCTGGAATATTAATTCCTCCAGTGATTTTACCAAGTTCAGACTCACTCATGTCCAATACTTTTTTGATAGCGTCATTAACAGCTACCATAACCATATCTTGAAGCATTTCAACATCGCCATCTTTTACCAAATCTTCATCTATTTTAATAGAAACTATTTCTTTTTTTCCGTTTGCTACAACTTCAATAGCTCCGCCACCACTAGTTGCAGTAACTTCAGTTTCTTCTAATCTTTTTTGAGTTTCTTCCATTTGTCTTTGCATTTTTTGCATTTGTTTCATCATGTTACCCATATTTCCCATACCAGGCATTCCGCCTCTAAATTTATTTCCCATAATTCCTCCTATTTTTCGATTATTTGGACATTTTCTCCAAACAAATTTTGTAATTTTTTAACATTTTCATTTGCTTTTTTCTCTGCTTCATCATCAATTTGTAAATCTAAAACCTTGAAATCGTAATGAGGTTTTAGTAATTGTTCGATAACTTTTTTGTGAGGAAGCAAAGTGTACATATACAACTGGTTAGTTTTCAAAATCAACTTATCATTATCCAAACTAGCTTTAATATCATTAGCTAGTTCTTTTGGAATTTTATCGAAGTCTCTTAAAACTTCTCTTAGTTTTACAAATGAATCCTCATTTTCGACAATTTCGTCTTCATCCGTGTCGTCGATTTTTTCATCAGTCTTTATTATATCATTTTTATTGGATAATTCATCTGATTTTTCTGCTTTTTCTGAAGATTTTTGTGAAATTTCTATGTTTTTATCGATTTTTTCATCAAATTCGACTAATTTTTGTGAAGAATTGATTTTTATCCCATTTTGTTCAATATTTTTGAGCTTATCTTCCAAAGTATTCACTCTGGCAATCAAATCATCGTAATCAATGTAATCTATTAGGCGCATTACCAAAATTTCAAGAAGAGCTTTTTGATTGTCTGCCTGTTTAAGTTTTTTCTGATGCTCTATGATAATCGACATACTTTCGACTATTTGCCTATTCGTAATCAATTCAGATTGCGCATTATACTCAACATTGTATTGAGTGTTGTTCTGTCTGATATTGTCAAGGCCATTTTTTGATAGCAACAAGTTTCTAAAATGATTTAACAATTCACCCATAACATTTTCTACAGGCTTGTTGTGTGATATTGTATACAAATTATCCAAAACTTCTGTTGCATCTTTTTTTATGATGCTATTTACAAGCTTGAAAATTCCTGTATTGTCAACAATACCGAGTATATCATTTATATCTTGTTTTGTTATATTTTCTTTTTCAATGCTTAAGACTTGATCTAAAATAGATAATGCATCTCTCATTGCACCATCAGCTTTGTTTGCAATAAGTTCAATCGCATCATCGTCCATTTTTCTGTTCAAATCATTCAGAATATATTTGATATTGTCTGAAATATCCTTAGCATTAATCATCTTGAACTCATAGCGTTGACATCTTGATAAAATTGTTTGAGGAATTTTATCGATTTCGGTCGTAGCTAATATGAACACCAAATGTTTTGGTGGCTCTTCCATGATTTTAAGTAAAGCGTTAAATCCTTCATTAGTAATCATGTGTGCTTCGTCTATAATATAAACTTTGTACTTTAATTTTGTAGGTGGATAAATTACTTTATCTCGCAGTTCTCTAATATCGTCAATTCTTCTGTTACTAGCAGCATCCATTTCTACGATATCTAATGTGGATTCTTCCAAAGAACTCATACAATTCTCACATTTATTGCAAGGATTTCCATCTTGTAAATTCAAACAGTTGATAGCTCTTGCAAAGATTTTCGCACAACTAGTTTTACCTGTTCCTCTTGAACCAGAAAAAATATACGCGTGAGAAATATTTTTCGTTTCGATTTGATTTTTTAAAATATCAGTTATATGTTTTTGACCGTAAACTTTATCAAAAGTATCTGGTCTATATTTTCTGTAAATAGCTTGCATAAATACCTCGTTTCATTTTTCAAACTACGAGTAATTTTTTGAAATTTTTCATTCAAAAATATCCTAAATCTTTTAATATTATATCATATTTGATATTTCTTGAATTCATAGTAAAATAGTATTAGAAATTTTATTTTTAAAATTTTTGAAGGGGGATTTAATGATGAAAAATATTGACCCATTTTTATTGACAATGTTAGGGTTAATAGTTCCTGGTCTTCTAACCGGAGTAGGAGCAATCCCTGTTTTTTTCACAAGAAACGTAAGTCAAGGTAAGTTAGATGTATTTTTAGGGGCAGCTGCAGGTGTCATGCTTTCTGCAACTTGTTTTTCTCTGATTTTACCTAGTATTGAAGAAAACGGTGGAGGCTTTAGAGGGGTTATAATCTCTTCACTAGGAATTTTAGCGGGAGCTGTGTTTTTGGATATAATCGACAAATACTCTCCGCATGAGCATTTATTAGACAAAAGAGTTGAAGGAAATCCTTCAGATTCTTTGAAAAAAATATGGTTGTTTGTAATTGCGATTACAATTCACAATTTCCCAGAAGGTATGGCAACTGGAGTTGGCTTTGGTGGAGATTCAGTGGCAAACGGGCTTCCAATCGCAATAGGAATTGGCCTACAAAATATGCCTGAAGGTTTGGCTGTTGCTTTGTCTTTGGTTAGAGAAAATTACACAGTCAAAAAAGCATTCTTAATTGCATTATTTACAGGATTAGTAGAACCAATTGGTGCGTTTTTGGGTTACGGACTTGTAACTTGGTTCTCACCTATTTTAGGATTTATTTTGGCTTTTGCCGGAGGCGCAATGCTTTTTGTAATTAGCGACGAAATCATTCCTGAAACTCACAGCAACGGATATGAACGCCAAGCAACTTATGGAATTGTAATTGGATTTATTATAATGATGATTTTAGATGTTGCTCTTGGCTAAACAAAAAAGCGGCTACTAATTAAAGTAGTCGCTAATTTTTTTGATTATAAAGCTTGAATAGCTGCCATAGTTACATAGTTGTATGGTTGGTTGTAATGTGGCAAGAAGAATATATCAGTTAGAGCTAGTTTGTCGATTGTAACGTGTTCTTGAATTGCCAAGCTGAACATGTGAATCATCATTGAAATATCATATTCACTCATTATTTGACATCCTTTGATTTCGCGTGAATTTTTGTCGTAAACAATTCTGATAGTAACTTCTTTGTTATTTTCTTCCATAAATGGTGGCTTTTGTAAATCTGTGAAATCAGTGTATTCAACTTCCATTCCCAATTTTTCAGCATTTCTAACTGTCAAACCTGTTGATACCATGCACAAATTGTAAATCTTAATTCCGTTTGAACCTTGCACACCGTTTGATTCTAATTTTGTTCCACAAACATTGTGACCAGCTACTATACCACTTCTTACAGCGTTTGTAGCTAATGCAACGTATTCAAATTTTCCTGTTGCGTTGTTGAAAATAACTGTTGAATCTCCAACTGCAAATACATTTTCATCAGAAGTTTGTTGATGTTTGTCAGTGATTATTGCTTTTTTATCGTTTAATTTCAAATGATCTTGTGCAAGTGAACTGTTTGGTTTGAAACCAATTGACATTATTACCATGTCACAATCATATTCACCTTTATCAGTTATAACCTTATTTACTTTTCCATCAGTTCCTTCTAATTTTACAACTTCTTCATTAAATACTAAATTTACACCGTGATCTCTTAGGTTATCTTCCATTTTTTTGCAGAATTTATCATCGTAATAGCCTCTTAACACTGTATCACCATGTTCAATTAATGTAGATTCTTTTCCTAATCTCTTGAAAGCTTCTGCAAGTTCTGTTCCTATGTAGCCAGCTCCTACTACTACAACTTTTTTGATTTCTTCGTGATTTATCTTGTCGATGACTGATTGTGCATCTTGGAAAATTTTAACTTTTTGAACATTTTCCAAATCCATTCCTTCTATGTCTGGTAAAATTGGTTGAGATCCTGTAGCTAATACCAATTTGTCGTAAGATTCTTGAATTTCTTTTCCGTCTTTGTCCTTTGCATAAACAATTTTTTTGTCGTAGTCAATGTTGTCTACTTTTGTTTCCATGTGAACCTTAGCACCTTTTTGTTCGAAAACTTCTTTGCTACAATAAAATAATTTTTCTGGACCTTTAATTTGTTTTCCAATCCACAATGCCATTCCACAACCTAAGAAAGAAATATTGGAGTTTTGATCAAAAATTACTAATTCTTCATCTTTGTAATTATCCAATATTGTGTTCGCACAAGCTGTACCTGCATGGTTAGCTCCAATTAAAACTATTTTACTCATTATGTTTCCTCCTTTTTTTATTTCCTACTAATGTTGTAGGATTAATAAGTAAAAAAATATTTGTTTGTTATTTAACAAATCTTTACGCTTATAATTATATCAAATTTGTAATCATTTTTCAATAGGCAAACTATTTCTTTTTTTCAAAGTTCATATATAATAGTATTATGGAGGTAGAAAATTGAACAATTTAAAATATTTGAAATTACTTGCAAAAGAATTTCCTACGATTGAACAGGCTGCTAACAAAATAATAAGTTTGACTTCTTTGTCTGTGTTGCCAAAAGGTACAGAGTACTTTTTATCTGATTTACACGGACAATACGATAGTTTCAATAGAATTATTAAAAGTGCTTCTGGTAATACCAGAATTAAAATTGATCTTGAATTCAAAGACAAATTATCTGAATCAAGAAAAAATCAGTTGGCCAATTTAATTTACGATCCTAAAACAATAATCAATATTACAAAGGAAAACGATGAATATACAGAAACATGGATTAGAGATACGATTTTTTATCTGATAAGAATAGCAAAAAGGGTTGCCAGTAAATATTCTAGACAAAAAGTCAGAAATCAAACTCCCTTTTACTACAGAGATTTGATAGATGAAATGCTTAACATTCAATACGAATCTTTGAATAAGAAAGAATATTTTAATCAACTTTTAGATAGCATCATTAAAATAGAAGTTAGTGAAGATTTTATAATAACTTTGTGTGAATTAATTCAAGATTTGAACATTGACTGGCTGCACATTGTCGGAGATATTTTCGACAGAGGAAAAAGACCGGACATTATTATGGATACTCTTATTGCTAAAAAAGATGTGGATATTCAATACGGTAACCACGATGTTACATGGATTGGAGCTTATCTTGGTAGTTATGTGAATGCGTGTAACGTAGTTAGAAATGCAATAAGTTACAATAATTTTCAATCTTTGGAAGATGGTTACGGAATTAATTTGAGATTATTGTCGACATTGGCAGATGAATCATATTACGATGATCCATGTGAAAGATTCAAAGTTAGAATCTTAGATGATAACAAACACTCAGAAACTGATTTGCTTCACGCAGCAAGAATGCACAAGGCTATTTCTATAATTCAATTCAAATTAGAAAACCAACTTTTTAAGAGAAATCCAGAATTTGAACAATTAGACAGATTATATCTTGAACGAATTGATTTTAAAAACGGAATTTACAAGGATGCAAATGGCAAGCCTCATGCGCTCTTGGATATTAAATTCCCTACAATTGATCCTGAAAATCCTCTCGAATTAACACCAAGTGAACAAGAAGTTATCGAATGCATTTCAAAATCATTCAGAACAAGTCACAGATTAAAAGAGCACATGGACTTTTTGTTCTCATATGGTTCAGTGTACAAAATCGCAAACAGCAATTTGCTTTTCCATGGATGTATCCCTATGAATAAGGATGGAAGTTTCGAAGAATTCACATATCAATCCAATACGTACAGTGGTAAATCACTTTTGGATTTCTTCGAAGGAATTATAAATTCAGCGAAAAACATGGATGATAATGACCCAGACAGACAAACAGCGTTGGACTTTTTCTGGTATATGTGGTGTGGCCCAAAATCTCCTATGTTTGGAAAAAGTAAAATATCAACATTTGAAAACTTCTTCATTACTGACAAAGATGTTAGAAAGGAAGTAAGTAATCCTTATTTTAATTTAAGTAAGATGGAAAAATATGCCGACAAAATATTTGAAGAATTCAATATGAATCCTGAAACTTCTCACATAATTAATGGACACGTGCCTGTAAAAAGTATAAATGGAGAAAAACCAGTATCAGCTAATGGAAAAACTTATGTAATAGATGGCGGAATTTCAGAAGCTTACCAAAAGAAAACAGGTATTGCCGGCTATACGTTGACATTTAACTCGCATCACTTAGCAATAGCAAAACACAAGAATTTCAAAGTTATGGAATCAGTTCACGGCGCATACACTCCAGAAGTTACAATAACAGAAGAATTTCCAAAAAGAATGCTCATAAAAGATACAGACGAAGGAGAAGAAATCCTAGAACTTATCGAAGATTTGGAAAGTTTAATTGAAGCGTACAGAAGCGGTACAATTCAGCAAAATTCAAACTAATACCAATTGAAAAAACTAATCTTGGAAAATCCAAGATTAGTTTTTCTTATAATACACCGAATTTATTAAATGGAAAATATCTCAAAAAAGCTCTACCAACTATCGCCTTTTTCTTTATCGGTCCGAATATTCTGCTATCGTTTGATTCTCGAGGGAGTCTGTTATCCCCCAATACAAAATACTCATCTTCTCCTAATTCCCATTTTGTTTCATTTCCTGAAACAAGAGTCGTTTGACTACTTGTATAATTTTCATTCAATTGTTCATTATTAACGTATACTTTATTGTTTTTTAATTCAACAGTATCTCCTGGTAATGCTACAATTCTTTTGATATAGTCACGACCAGATTTATCCGGTGCGTGAAGTTCTATAATATTACCTCGTTTTAATTTGTTCTTAAAAATCCCCATTCTGTTGACGAAAATCCGATCTCCATTCTCAATTGTAGGATTCATGCTATTTCCTTCAACATGAGTTGTACTAATTACAAAATTTCTAAGCAATAATGCCAACACAATGGCAATTCCTATTACAAATAACCACTCAAAAAAAGATTTTGCTTTTTCTGTCATATTTACAATTCCCTTTCTAATATTTACTAATTTGATTATAATACTAATCAGTAAATGTGTAAAGGTTGCTAATTTATTATCGTATTATAAATTATTTGTAAAAATTATGAATTAAAAACTTCTCTGTCTAATTCTCCCTCGCTTGCTGCAACTATAACTGCTGAAGAACCTGCTGCGGTAACATTTGTAGCAGTTCTACCCATATCTGCAAGCATTGATATAGGGCTCATCAATACAACCATTTCAACAGGAAGACCCATTGCTGCGAATACTGCTGTAGTAGTAATTGTTGCAGTTCCTGGAACTCCAACTGTACCCAATGATACTGCCAACGCTACTAATATTAGCATTACGTATTGTCCGAATGAGTAGTGAATTCCCATAACATTAATTGTCAAAATCGCAGATAACACAGGCCAAAATCCTGCACAACCTGGCATACCAACAGTTGAACCGGTTGATGCAACAAATGTTGCTATCTTTTCAGAAACACCTAATTTATCTTTTAAGTTATCAGTATTCGCTGGAATACATCCTACAGAAGATTGTGTAGAGAATGCAATCAATTGAACTGGCCAGAATTTTTTGAAAAATTTGATAGGATTTACCTTTGCAAAAATCGCTAAAAGTGCACCAGTTGTTATATATGAGTGAAAAATTGATGCAACATAAGTCAATATCAGCACAACAATCAAAGGCATCATGCTAGCCATATCTGTCCTACTAACAGCGTTCGCCATCAAAGCTAATACAGCATATGGAGTGAAGTCTATAATCATTCCTGTAAATCTAAAAATTACTGCTGCAGCTGAGTCGATAAAATCTAAAAATGGTTTTGCCCTTTCTCCTTCTCCTCTTTCTTCTAATTGCAATATAGCTAATCCCAAAAGAACTGAGAAAATAATTATAGGAACTACTTTTGCTTCTGCTGCATTTCCTATTACGTTGTTTGGAAAGAAATTCACAAAAGTTTCTGCAAAAGTTGGAACTTCCTTGGCTTTCGCACCTGCAGCTACAGTCAATGAACTTCCTTGTCCAATTTTAAATGCAACCCCTAAAATCAAACCTATAAGTGAACCTAAAACATTGTGTAAACTTAGAATACCAATTGTTTTTGTTCCGATTTTCTTCATTTTTTCTATACTTTCCAAAGAAACTACAGTACTAACAATTGATGTGAATAATAATGGAATTACTATTGCAAATAATAAATTAGCATAAATAGATCCAAATACTTTTACATATTCTGTGTTTCCTTTGAAAATAAATCCTACTATAATACCTAGAATTGCAGCTACAATTGTTCTTGTACCAAAATTCATTTTCTTCTTAGCCATGAACATCAATAAAGCAAACAATACTAAAGTAACTGCTAATGCTACAAATTTCATCTAAACACCCCTTTTTATTTTATAGTTATATATTATAGTATATTGAGCACAATTTTCAAATTTAATTTTAACTTTTGTAAATTTTATTTAATTCACTATGGACATTATTCAGCAATTTTGATTTTTTTTACTAATTTTTTTCGAAACAATTTTTATATCAGAAAATACATTTCCCTAATAATACTAATGAAAATCGTTTGATATTTTGTGAAAATATTATTAAATTTTTATTATCGAATTATATATATAACTTATTTAATTTTTGTAACATTTTCTCGCAAAAAAATCAGAGGCTATTAACCTCTGACCTAAATTCTATTCATACATTTTTAATAAAACATCTTCAGCTTTTATTGGAAGAGTATCAAAGGTGCAACCAAGTGCATTTAATATCGCTCCATTAATCGCTGGTGCAGGTGTGTTCGAAACTATTTCTCCAATTGATTTTGCTCCGAATGGACCTGTCGGTTCATAACTTTCGCAAAAATCAACATGAATATTTCCAATGTCTTTTCTTGAAGGCAAATTATACGAAATAAATGAATGTTCTTTTAATCTTCCTTCATCATCCCACAACGAGTCTTCGTACAATGCATATCCTATAGATTGCCCAATTCCGCCTTCGACTTGAACTGTCGCTAATTTGGTATTCATCACAGTTCCGCAATCGACCACTGCTGCATAATCTTCTACTTTGATTTCTCCTGTTAATTTGTCGATACTTATTTTTGCAAATCCAGCCATATATGGTGGTGGTGATGTTTTTGAATCAAAATTTCCCACGCCGATTAATTGCATACCGTTTGGCCCAGTGGACAAATCTCTCGCCAAATCTTTGATTGCAATTAATTTTTTATCTTGCAAATAAACTGCTTGATCTCTAATTTCTAACCATTCAACAGAAGTTTCAAATTTCATTGCAACACGTTTTTTGATTTTGTTTAACAAATTTTCACACGCACGTACAACTGCACTTCCTGTTATATACACACCACTTGATGCGTAACTTCCTGGATCAAATGGCGTTATATCAGTGTCTGCAATTATTGGAATAATATTGTCCATTCCGCATTGCAACACTTCATTTGCCAAATTCACCATGATTGAATCAGTTCCTTGCCCAACATCTGTAGGACTCATCAACAATGTATAATCACCTTGTTCATTTAATCTAACTTCAACTGTTGAAGTATCAACGTTTTGAATTCCACTTCCTTGTTGTGCAATTGCCATTCCAACTGAAATTATTTTGTCTTTTTCTTCTTTGAAAGGATAATATTTATCCCATTCAATCATTTCTCTTGCCTTTTCAATGCATTCATTTAATTTGCAACTTTTGACATCTATTCCGTAAGCCAGAGTTTTTTCTCCCTCACGAACAGTGTTTTTAAGTCTTAGTTCAACTGGATCCATGTTTAATTCTTTGGCTAATTTGTTTACCATAGATTCTAATGCAAATGTACCTTGAACTGCACCGTAACCACGAAAAGCTCCACCAGGAAGTTTATTTGTGTAAACAACTTGTCCGAAAAATCTAGCAGCCCTCATTCTACTGTACAATGGAAGTGTTTTGTTTCCAACCAAGTTCAAAGTGGTAAATGCGTGATACCCATAAGCTCCTTGATCGGATAACGCATAAATGTCACACGCTTCAATCGTCCCGTCTTTTTTGGCGCCTATTTTAACTTTCACTTTCATTTGGTGACGTGAGTTTGAAGCTTCAAAAGTTTCTTCTCTGTCAAATACAAGAATCGATGGTCGTCCTGTTTTTAAAGTTACAAATCCTGGATAAATTTCTGTGACACTTGTTTGTTTTCCACCGAATCCCCCGCCTACTCTTGGTTTTATAATTCTTATTCTTGAATCACTTATTCCCAAAGCAACGGATAATTGTCTTTTGATGTGAAATGGAACTTGTGTAGATGTAATGCAACACAATCTATCAAATTGATCCATGTAACAATAAGATCTGTATGTTTCCATCATGCAATGCGCTTGTGCCTTTGTTGTAAAAGTATCTTCTAATACGACATCACATTCACTCATTACCTTGTCAACATCTTCTCCCCAAGATTCTTTCTTTTCACCAACTAGATTTCTTTTTGTATCGTAACCAAAAACTTTAGTTGGCCCATTAAAGAATACATCTTCTTCATGTACAACAATTTCGTTGTCTATAGCTTTTGTGTAATCAAGTAATGGTTCTTTAACATCATACTTGATTTTAATTTTCTTCATAGCCTGATTACACACTTTTTCGTTAATTCCAACTACGATTGCCACAGGCTCTCTCATATATCTAATTTCTTTTGACAAAATCGACATATCATAAGGGCTAGGTTCTGGATAAGATTGTCCTGCCAAAGTGAATTTATTGTCGAAAACATCTTCATAAGTGTACACTGCCACAATTCCATCCATCGCTTCTGCTCTTGATTTGTCTATTTCTAATATTTCGCATCTTGCATACGGACTTCTCATCAGCTTAATTATCAACGCATTAGGATCTTTCAAATCTTCTGTATAGACAGGTTTTCCAGTAACTAATGAGCTTGAATCTATTTTTTTGAAATCTTTATTTATCTTCATCATCAATCTCCAAATATTTCTTAATAGCTCTCATTTGAGAAGCATAACCTGTACATCTACATAAATTACCCATCAAATAATCTTCGATTTCTTCATCTGTAGGATTTTTGATAGTTTTCTTCAAACTCAAAACATTCATAATGAACCCCGGTGAACAAAAACCGCATTGTTCCCCACCTTCTTCAGTCAAAAGTTCTCCGAATTTTCTTTGGCTATCTGATATTCCTTCCAAAGTTGTAATCTTTTTTCCTTCACATCTTAACGCCAAAACAGAACAAGAAAGTACTGGAACATCGTCCATCCACACAGTACAAAGACCACAATTTGATGTTGTACAACCACACTTAACCGATTTATAACCCAAATCGCGAAGCACATTGTATAAAGTAGTATCGCAATCAACACTAGCTATATGGTTTTTATTATTAACATTTAATTCTATAATCATTGCAATTCACCTAACGCTTTTCCCAATAATCCAACAAATAAAAGTTTTCTGTATTTTTTCTTCGCTTTATTATTTGACCCTATATATTCATCGATTAATTCCAATGTCTTTTCCCTATCAAATCCATTAGTATTAATCTCATCAGAAACATCTCTCATAATCATTGCTTTTTGAGGTCTCGCTCCAAATACTACCTTATATTTTTCATCGATTTTAGAAATACTTACAATAGCAATTGGAAAATCCTTGCAACAAATTCTTTGAACAATTTGAGTGCAGTGGACATCTCTGTTAGGAATCATAACTTCAACTAATAAGTCCTTCTTTATATCAGAATTCAAAAATTCTTCAACACTCATTACACCATTATTGTACAATCTAACCTTAGCATCTAGTAATAATAAAATAGGCAAAAAATCAGAAAATGCATATCTTGAAAACACACTTGCTCCAACTTGGGCAGTGTTTCTTAGTTGAGTTGACACAATTCTTTTCAAAGATTTAGGAATAATTCCATCGCAAAATTCTTTTAAGAAATCATTGTATTCCAAATCTCTGTATGTAGTAGTTGCTCCGATTTTTATTTCATCGTCTTCAACATTTATGTAATTTAAATCCAATTTTGACAAATCAATCCCAACATTGTAAGAACGACAGCCTGCTTTAAGAAAATGACATCCACCCAAAATTTTATTCATTTTTGATTTCATCAATAACTCATAAGCTTCATCCAATGTTTCTGGACTTTTGAAATCTCTTAATGTAAACATAACCACTCCTTAATTTTAATCAGTCTATATTATATCACAAAAATAGTCGGCTATCTTTTGACAACCGACTAGCACATGTTATTCCAATCCTTTTAAAAATTTTTCTGCTAATTTGTGATAAGTGAAGTTTTCTTCAATGGCTTTTCTACCATTTTTGCCCATTTGGTTTAATGTTTCTTCATCTAAATTCACAAACTTTTTTATTCCTTTTTTCAATTCTTCCAAGTTTTCAGACTCAACATTTATCCCACAATTATAATCTACAATATAATTATTAGGAGCATTAATTGCATAGATAATTGGCTTTGCGCCCATCATTGAGTCAAATAATTTGTTCATACATACTCCGTATCTGAACATATCATTATCCATCGCAGCAACATAAGTCGCATCAATGTAATTGAACAAATCTGGAATTGATGTCTTAGGAATAGAATCCAAGAAATAAATACTATCTTCGTATTTGGAGTATTTTTCCATCAATTCTTTCTTGTAAATTCCACCACCTATGAACACTGCTGCCACGTTTTCATTGTCAATAGCAGCTTTTGCCAAATTATCTAAACAATATGATTTTGTGTGACTTCCAAAAAAGCATATAACTTTCTTGCCTTCACTGTGGATTTTGTCGAAAATTTTGACATAATCTTCTGGAATTTTATCGTATTTTTCCCATTCAGATTCCACTATACCATTAGAAACGTGGAAAAATTTTTCAGCCTTCATTCCATGCTTAATCAAATAGTCCTTTGCTGCTGGAAGCAATGAGCACACATAATCCGAGTTCTTGCAAAAAGAATTCTCTCCTATTTGCATCATCACTACAAACGGATGATATTTTGGCATATTCCCCACTTCTATCAATGTTATTGGCCACATATCGTGAATTTCATGTACCAATTTGATATCCTTCTTGATTTTTTTCATCTTTTGACCAGCAAATGTATCCAATGGATAAGTTGAAGAAGTTATTACAACATCAGGATTTTCATTTCCGATAATTTCTTTAGCATTTTTTTTGAGTGTAGACACGAATCTGAACATACTCATAGCTCTTTTTACGCCATTTCCATCGTATTCTCCAGTTTTTATCCACACGTATTTTATCCCGTCGATAATTTCTGTTTGAAAATCTTCTGTAACTTCAGGATTTTTTCTTCTCAAATGGGAATAATCTCCAGCGATTATTGTCACATTATGACCCATTTTTACCCATTCATTAGCCAAATAATATGTTCTAAACTCCATCCCCATTTCTGGAGAACCAGCGTAATGGTTAATATATAAAATATTCATTAATTTTCCTCTGATTGATTAAAGTAATTTTTGATACATTCAATAATTTTTCTGCTAGAATGGCCATCACCAAAAGGATAATCGTAATTTTCAAAATCAACTTTTTCATTTAATAATTTCAAAATCTCGTCCTTGTTTGGTTTAGATAATTGATTTCTCTTTTCAGTCATAGTTTCTGGCCACACAATATGATCAAAAATAGTCACACATTGTTTTCTCGCAAAGTAAGCTTCTCTTTGTAATCCACCAGAATCAGTCACAATTTTCTTCGCGTGATTAACCAAGTACACACTCATCATGTATCCCACTGGTTTGCAAAAAATTATATTTGTATATTTGTGTTTTTTAGAAAGCTCTTGTACCATTTTTTGGTTTCTAGGATGAACTGGATATATACATTTTTCGTCCAATTCTTCCATAGCAGCAAGTATTTCTGACAAAGGCTTTATAGATGCAGTATTTTCTGCTCTATGACAAGTTAAGTAGTAAAAACTTTCTGGAAGATCTACTTCTTCTCCATCCAAATCAATCATTTTTTCAGGAATTTCATCGCCAACTTGATTAGAATATTCCAAGAAAGCATCGTACATTGGATCTCCAACTAAAGTCGCTCGATCTTCCAATCCTTCTTTTTTCAAAAAATCAAGCGCAGATTCAGTACAACAGCATAAAACTTTAGAAGAATGATCAGTCATAATTCTGTTTACTTCTTCTGGATTATCAAGTGTACCCAATCTATTACCAGCCTCAACATGGCAAATCGGAATATGAAGCTTCACAGCTGACAATGCTCCTGCCAATGTGGAATTCGTATCTCCGTATAATAAAACCATGTCTGGTTGTTCTTTAATCAATATTTTTTCGATTTCAATTAACATTTTACCAGTCATTTCGCCGTGGGTTCCCCCAGAAATTCCAAGATTATAATCTGGATAAGGAATATTCATTTCTTCAAAGAAAACTTCGGACATATTATAGTCAAAATGTTGACCAGTATGTATCATTACTTCATCATAATTTTTCCTTAACTCTTTTGATACCATGGCCGCTTTTATAAATTGTGGCCTAGCACCAACTACCGTAACAATTTTCAATTTTTTCTCCTATTTTTATTTTTATATTTATTAGTCTAAATCTTTAAATTTAAACATTTAATCTACTTCTAACAATTAATTATATCATATGTAATTTGTCAATTTCAATTGAGAAAATTTAAGATAAATCAACAATAAAAAAAGCCTCATTTAAAATTTTAAATGAAGCTATTTCTAGTTAGATTATAAAAATATTTTTAAATATTTTTAGCTTGTTCTTTTTTAGCAATTGATGGCAATATTAGTCCCAATCCCAACAATACCACTGGAGTCAAAATGTTAAGCATCAATTTGAAATTCCATTGACTTGTGAATGGTTCTCCTTCTTTTGGAATCATCCCTAATATACATGCAAATGCTGTGAATACAAAACACCAACCGGCGATAAATTTACCGAATGATTTTGATTTTGTAAATCTATATTCTACACCTTGTTTTTCATTTAGATAGTGTTTCAAAGCAAAATATGCTGCAAATACCCACATATAACGCATTGGCATTACTATTGAGTTCAAATCCAACAACCAGTTGTACAATTCATTTGAGTTTCCAATTCCCAAAGCTGGAATAATTATCAAAATACTAACCAAAATAGTAGTTAATTTGTATCCACCAACAGGAACTTTTTTGTCGTTGATTTTTCTCAAGAAGTTTGGAACGTATTTTGCATCTGCTTCACTCAATAAAAGTTTAAGTGGTGCATCGATACTCATAACCAAAGCTGCAGCTTGTCCAGCAAAATTTGTCAAAGCATATATTATCACAAGTGATGAACCTATTCCATAATATTGTCCCAACTTTTCAAATGCATAATAAGCACCATTCATTTTTAAGTCGTTTGCAACATTTGTTGTATCGAACATCATCCCCATTGCAACTGAACCCAAAATCGCAGATACAGTTACCATCAAAGCCATAATCAACATAGCTTTTGGGAAGTTTTTACCTGCATCTTGTGTATCATTTACATAAGGTGAGATTTTTTCACAACCACCTACGGCAAACACTAGCATGGATATTGTGGTTAAATAATGCAAATTAAAGTTAGGCAGATAAGTTTTGATGCTCGTCATATTAGGAGATGCAACTTCTACTCCTCTTAATGCAGGAGCTGCCAACATTAATAAAATAAATAAAATACCCATCACAAAACTTGCAGTACCGGCAATTGAACCTAAAACTTTTATAGATTTAATACCATTTGCAGCTAAAAGCACAAATAATAAAAATATTATTAGTACTAATGTTTGTAGTACAATTGGATTTAAAGATTTTACCATTTTAGGATTTCTAAAAATCGCCCATGAACCTGCAACCATTAAGTTTTGTGGTTTTTGTGCTAAATATGGGATATGTACTACCCAATAAGTCCAGCCGGACAAATAAGCTAGTAATGGTCCCATTGTTTGTTTTATCCAATAGCTAAGTCCTGATTGTCCTTCTTTGAAAGTTGAACCAAGTTCTCCAACCATCAATGAATAAGGAATAAAATACAAAGCCATTATGAATATCCAACTTGTAATAACTGCCAAACCTTGGTTGGCATAGTTATTAACAACATTTCCAAAACCCCATACAACTGTGAATCCCATCCAAATTAGATTGGTCACTGTAAGAGATTTTTTCTTTTGATCGTCAATTAAAACATCGTTTTTCATATTTCCCTCCTAATTAGATTATAGCAAAATTTATTTTCATTTAAAACATTTTTCAATAAAAAAATAGCTTCTAGATTTACTAGAAGCTACTTGATATTTTATTTTGAATAATTTTCTATTATTTTCAAAACCAAATCCGATGCTTTTTTCATTTGGTCGATAGATAATAATTCGTGCTTTCCGTGGAATGCATATCCTCCAGTGAAAATGTTCGGACATGGAAGTCCTTTGTATGATAATTGTGCTCCATCAGTACCACCTCTGATTGGTTGAACTAATGGTTTTATTCCCAAATCTTCCATTGATTTATAAGCCAAATCCACAATTTCCATTACAGGTTCTATTTTTTCTTTCATGTTGTAATAGCTATCTTTCATGTCAAGTTCGATAGCGTTGTTGTATTTCACATTCAAGAATTCTACTAATTTTTCCAAATAAGATTTCTTTTCTTCGAATTTTTTCTTGTCGTGATCTCTGATTATGAATTTCATAACAGTATTTTCAACAGATCCTTCGAATGATGTCAACAAATAAAATCCTTCATAATGTTCAGTGTGTTCTGGTCTTTGAGCAACAGGAAGTTCATTGAATAATTCCATACCAATTAATTGTGAATTAATCATAGTATTTTTTGCGCTACCAGGATGAACATTTTTGCCGTGAATAGTTATTGTCGCACCTGCTGCATTGAAGTTTTCGTATTCCAATTCTCCAATTGGGCCACCATCCAAAGTATATGCAAAATCAGCGCCGAATTTTTCTACATCGAACAAATCAGCTCCTCTTCCTATTTCTTCATCAGGAGTAAATCCAATTTTAATTGTTGGATGTTTAATATCTTTGTTTTCGCATAATTTATTCACAGCATCCATTATAATTGCAATACCAGATTTATCGTCAGCACCCAAAAGTGTAGTTCCATCTGTATGAATTAAAGTTTGTCCTTCCAAATCTTTTAAAAATGGAAAATCTTCCACAGTAGTAGTTACAGAATCGGATAATTTGATGTCTCCACCTTTGTATTCTAAGATTTGTGGTTTTACATTTTCTCCTGACATATCTGGAGCAGTGTCCATGTGAGAAATGAAACCGATAGATTTTGATTCTCTATCCAAGTTTGATTCTAACGATGCATACACATATCCATTTTCGTCCATGTGAGCATTGTCAATTCCCATTTCTTTTAATTGCTTAACCAAAAGATTACCCAAATCTTTTTGTCTAGATGTTGATGGACAAGTTTCGCTTGCTTCATCACTTGTAGTATAAATCTTCGCGTATTCAATAAATCTATCAACTATATCTATCATAATTTTCTCCTATTTAATAACTTTCTTTTCTTCCCAAGATTTTTTAACTGCGTTTGCAACATTTCTTGCAACATCTTTGTTAAATGCTTCTGGCAAAATTCTTTCTTCTGTTGGTTGTTCAACCATGTGAGCTATTGCATAAGCTGCTGATAATTTCATATCGTCAGTAATCTTATCTGCTTTTGCATCTAATGCTCCTCTGAATACTCCAGGAAATACCAATACATTGTTAACTTGGTTAGGATAATCACTTCTACCTGTTCCAACTACTCTTGCTCCTGCTTCTTTTGCTTCGTCAGGATAGATTTCTGGAACTGGGTTAGCCATCGCTAAAACAATAGCATCGTGGTTCATTGAAGATACCATTTCTTTTTTTAAAATTCCAGGAGCGGAAACCCCGATGAAAATATCTGCATTTTCCATAGCAGTTTTCAAATCTCCTTTAACTTTATTAGGATTAGTTGTTCTGGCGATTTCTCTTCTAGCTTCGTCAAGTTTTTCATCATCAGGATCGATAATTCCACGGCTGTTTAAGATTAAATTATTCTTAGCACCTGCCAATGTTAACAAGTTAGAAATTGCAATACCAGCTGCCCCTGCACCACTGATTACGATTTTGACATCAGAAATATCTTTCTTAACGATTCTCAACGCATTGATAACTGCAGATAATACAATAACAGCAGTACCGTGTTGGTCGTCGTGGAATACTGGAATATCTAATTCTTCGATTAATCTTTTTTCGATTTCAAAACATCTTGGAGCTGCAATATCTTCAAGATTAATTCCACCAAATGAAGGAGAAATTGCTTTCACAGTGCTGATTATTTCTTCAGTGTCTTGTGTGTTCAAGCAAATTGGGAATGCATCAACATTACCGAATTCTTTGAATAAAACTGATTTACCTTCCATAACAGGCATACCAGCGATTCCACCAATATTTCCCAAACCTAAAACTGCAGAACCATCAGTTACAACAGCAACCATATTTCCTTTATTTGTATATTTATATGCAAGCTCATTGTCTTCGTGAATTTTCTTACAAGGTTCAGCAACACCAGGAGTGTAAGCCAACGCCAAATCCATAGCGTCATTAACTTTTACTTTAGATACTACTTCTAATTTCCCTTGATTTTTTTCGTGAAGTTCAAGAGCTTTTTGTTTGATTTCTTCGATATTCATTTTTCACCTCATAAATTTTCATATAACTTTCAACAAAATTGTTGAATTACATTATTACAATATAATTTTAACACTAAAGCCCAACTATTCCAAACAAAAAGAGGTATTATTTAAAATACCTCAATTGATTTAGAAAAATATTGGAACCAAAACAGATGCCAATAAAATTATTAACGCTCCTCCCAAACGAGAAGATATTTGCGCAAATGGCATAAGTTCCATTCTATCTGCAGCCGTAAGAACAGCAACATCACCAGTACCACCCATGTTAGCCATGCATAATCCTGCTGTAAGAGCTGTTTCTATTGGATAGAATCCTACGAAATATCCTACGATACCAGCACCAATGATAGCTCCTATGATAACTGCAAGAACAAGAATTACATAGCTTGGTGTAAATGCTTCGAAAATTTGTCCCAAATTAGTGTAAGCCATACCAATACCAAGCATCAATGCTGCTGTGAAGTTTTTGGCAACGAAATTGTACCAACCTTCAGCAACGTGTTCGATTTTTTCAGGAACAATTCCTGCTGCTTTAACGATAACTACAGAAATAATCATCCAAGCATAAGAATGAATTTTGATACCGAGCTTTTCGAACAAAAATGCTAGTATCGCTCCAAATGTGAAAAATGCTGTTGCAATTACAATACCTGCGCCGTAATCTTTAACATTTTCTAAGATTATATTTTCTTTCTTTTCAGCTTTCAAACTATCATCATTACTTCTAACTAATTGTCCATTACCCGTTAAACTTGGTTTTACTTTTCCTAATCTGTTCAACAAACCACCTGCAACAATTGCCACAGCATTACCCAAAGCAACTGCTGGAACAAGCTTACTCAAAATAGTTTCTGACGGAATATTCAATGCTGATTCGAAAACTTTAGAAATAGGTACAGCACCTGCTCCCATTCCACCACCCATAATTGGGATACCGATGTATGCGATAGACTCACCTACACTCTTTCCGAACAACAAACCTACACCACCTACTAAAAGTAATGCCATAATTACAGAACCCAAAATACATGGTAAATATCTAATAGCTGCTTTGATAAGCAACTTTCTATTCATACCAAGAATTGAACCTGTGATTAAAGCTGCGATATAGAAATCAAGGAATCCTCCTTTAGTCATAAAAGTATTTATACTTTTGATGGATTCAGCTGGTAACCATTTATAATAAGTTATAGCCGCACCAACAAATATAGATACAATAGCTCCACCACCCAAATATGTCTTGATAATTGGTGTGTGATTTCCGATTAAGTTTAACAATTCCCCAAATACAATCAAAAACAAAAATGCTCCAACCATACCATTTGGTAGAACATCAAATATGAATGAAATAACGATTATTACGCATGCGATTATAAAATACGGAATTTTTAAACCTGCGATCTTTTTATCCATATATTACCTCCTTATATAGTTTTTTACATTTTATATTATCTCATTTTAAAAAACAAAAAGCAATCTAAATCAGCTTAATTAAAAGTAATAAAGTGAATAAATACAAAATTGTCGTACTCACAACATAATAACCAGCCAATGAATCATCTTGCTTATATCTTTTAGCGAAAACATAAGTATTAACAGCCGTAGGAGCCCCAAATAAAATCAACGCAACAACCTTTTGAATTTCAGACAAACCGAACATTTTTCCAATAAATAATCCTGTCAAAGGAAGAACCAAAAGTTTTACAATGGAAACCTTCATAATTGATTTAATCTCTCTAAAATCTATTCTAAAATTCAAACCGTATCCCATAGTCACCAAAGCCAAGGTTCCTGCAATATCTCCCAAACTTCTCAAAGGAGTTTCCAAGAAAACCAAATTAACCTTAGTTACATACAAAAATATTCCTATGAAAAGCCCAATCATCAAAGGTGTCTTCACCACATTAATGAACAACTTTTTCTTAGAATTATTCTCACCTACCAATCCTTCGTACAGGCTTACAGTGTAGAAATTATAGAAAAACTGACTAATTCCTGTGATAGCTCCAGCCATGACAATCCCCTCATCTCCAAACAAAACACTCAATATTGGAAACGACATTATAATGAAATTGCCTCTACTCATAGCATTGGCTTCTAGTACAACATAAGATTTGTCCTTATTGGTAATTTTCGCCAAAAAATAAGTAAGAAAAATATGAAATACAAACACCACATTCAAATATACAAAATATTTTACACTGAGATTTTGCCCAAAATCCACCTTGTAAAAACTCATCATAATTTTTAGAGGAAAAAACACATTAAAAATCAACTTGTTAAGTCCCGTCATAGTATTATCGTCTACAATGTTGAACTTTCTTATCAAAAATCCAATAAAAATTAAACAGAACAAATTGATTATAGTTAAGTACAACTGAGAATAATTTACCAAAAAACCACCTTTTTCACATAAAAATATAGGTAAATGAAACCACTTACCTATACAACAATACTATTTATTTGTCAAAAAATCAAATTATTTTGTGTACAATTCAATATATCTGTCCTCTGTAGTATAATCTGATTTTTCAATCGAATCGATGATTAAACCATCGGCCATAAATTTCTTCAAAGAATCGTCCAAATCATTCTTAGCCACAATATTGACGACCCTTTGGTTTTCACTATCGGATGTTACAACCTTGTATTGTTCCTTTGAAATCTCAGACAAATTCTCAAACGCTATTTTTTTATCCACCAGAAACATTACATCGTCTGTTAACTTATCCACTTCTGACAAAGTATGAGATGACAACACAACTATCTTGCCATCATCTTTTAATTTCAGAAGATAATTTCTAAGCAAAATAACGCTAGTAGGATCCAATCCAGTTACAGGCTCGTCCATAATGTAGATATCATAATCCCCCATGAAAAAATATGTCAACAAAGTTTTTTGTTTTTGACCCAGAGAATAAGTGCTAACTTTTCTCTTCATAAAATTATGAACCTTAAAAATATTCAACACCTCTTCAAACTTTTCATCAGAAACATGACGTGAGTTCTTTGCGAAAATAAAATGATCCAACCCTGTCAAGTTATCATACAGCATATCCAAGCTTCTTGCATAGGATAAATACTTGAAAATCTCCGGATTTTTATTATCTATATCATTAACCTTAATCTCACCTGAATCGTACTTCGTCAAATCAGAAATTATATCCATCAGAGTAGTCTTACCAATACCATTTGGTCCAACTAACGCGTAAATACCAGGTTTATCTAATTTCAAATTCAAATCCTTTAACACTTCGTTTTCACCGTAAGATTTGTTCAGACCTTTAATCTCAAGCATTAATATCCCCCTTCATTTTTTTCATTGATATCAAATTAAACAATATAATATAAAATACAATCATTATCACATTATATATCGGATTAGAAAAACTAAACTCATTCAAATAATTGTATCCGCCTTTTAATATCATCAAACTATCTAACGAACTAAATGGATTCAATAGGAAAAACTTACCCAAAGTTCCAAAATAGCTAATAAGTATTCCCAAAACAATCAAGAAAGTTGTAGCAATTATATTCACAGTTTCATTCTTGATGAATGTAGTCATCATATTTGAAAAACTAACCACAAGTAAAATTATCAAAACATTTATCAAAATCATTGGCAAGATGAAACCACTGGATGCCCTGAACACACCCTCTACTACACCATTATAACTGTAATCGTAGCAAAACACTGGATACAACTTCTCACCAAGTCCTCCGTTAAATAATCCAATTATCATACTAATTGCCAAAATCACAATATACATTCCGACAGATAATACAAACGAATTAATCTGCTTTGATTTCCAGACATCTTCTTTCCATTCATTAACAAAAGCCAACTTCAAAGTTCCATTGGACCTTTCCTTTTTAAACTCAAGAGTAAACACCAAACAAATAATCAACGTAAAGGCTGGAATAATCCCATTTTCATACATAGATATAACATTTCCTATAAGTCCTTTTTGTTCAGTAGGATCATGTTGTTTTGTTTTATACAAGCTTAGTTTTTTATTAGATAATAAACTTTGTTCAATCTCATTGCTAACAAGTTCATAACTTGAATCGGGCTTTAAGTGGTTATCAATAAAATAATTCACCCTGTTCTCATTAGAGCGAGAAGTACTGGGATCTATTCCTTCTTCAACTGATCCCCTTTTAGTATTCAGGTAAAGTAGCATATTACTGTAATATTCTGCTGGATTGTCAGCTCTGTTAACATAAGATTTTTTGAAATTTTCCAATTTAATTAGTTCTTGCTTATCACCTTTGTCTTTTGGATTGTTCTTTACGTTAATCTTTGCAACATCAATACTGATGTCTATGGTCTGCAAATCATCTTTTGATTTTATGTTTTTGAATTTTATCGTATTGAAGCAGAATAACACAACTACCACTACAGTTAGTAAACAAAAATACTTATATAATTTGCTTCTCATAATTTTAGCAAAATCCAATTGCAAGATATTTTTGATATCGATTTCGGAGTATGTTTTAGAAAAATTATAATAAATCAACTTGTATCTGTTATTGTTAATTAGTATTAAACATACAATCAATAACGCTAATACAATTGGAACAGCTATTGAAACATTACCAAGATTATGAAAACTATTTAAACTAAACGATAGATCATATTTTCTAGATAGCAATGAAATTATCCAGTAAATCGATAAAACAGCTATAATTGATAGACTTTGTTTCATGTACCTTCTGAAAATCTCATACAAAATCATCGCAATGCTGTAAATTAAAAACCCCGTCCCTATGTATTTTAAAGCAAGTACCATTGAGTTTACATTCATTGTTATAAGTGAATTAGTCTTTAGGTTTGTTACAGTTTTCAATATCATATCGTTCGCGCTTCCCATTGGAAATCCATTGACTGCAGAGTAAATAATGTTGCCCACAATCATGGATAAGATTACAACCGCAAAAAATACGACATACTTTACAAGCCTTGCATACACTAATTTTTTGGAACTAACTGAAATAGTGTCTAATTTTAGACTTTTGAAATTCATCTCATTAGCAAATACAGCTATCAGAAAAACCACACACAAGAAAATATCATTCATGACATTTTCCATCAGGAAACCAAAAGATTTGAAAAAACTAAAATTGTTGGTAGTTGTGTAGAATCCATATCTGTTAATTTCATCACGAACCAAATTAAAATAAGGATCCAATTCTCTAAACATTTCATTATTAGACAACTTGTTTAAGTTGTTTTTTTGTTTGAACGATTCTATCTCATCATATTGGCTCAATAATTCATTGTAGAAATTATGCTCTGTCTTTGAGGAATACTTTGCAGTTTTTGTCTCTTCCATCAACATACTCACATCGTATTCCAAAGGTTTTATGTACTGCAAAGAATTAAAATTCATCTTGCTAAAATCCAAATATTTCTGCTGTTCCTCTTTGTTTTCAGAAGATTTGGAGATTGCAAATGACTCCATCATTGTATTTTCAAAAGTATTCCTAGTTTGTATAAGATATGCATAATCTTGATTAGTATATTCATATTTTATGCTGTTTAATGTTACAAAAGAATACACACAAAAAATAATAACTACAACAGGAAAGATTAACGACTTGTAAAGTTTTTTCAGTTCAAACATATTGTCTCCTTTCAAATATGTAATGAGGAGGATTTTTAATTAAATATTAGTTACCTTGATTTTTTATCTTATTTTATTGGAATGGACAAATTGAACCACCAGTGCAGTGATAAACAGTTCCACTATAGTACCAAGTTTCTTTATTATTAGTAACGTCTACTGTTATTTTTCTTCTTCTATATAGCATCCCTTTATATCCAGTAATTGATGATTCTCCATACATTACAGAATTAGGCGCTTTTCCTTTTGGAAAAGTATAATTTTGCCCATATTCCTTTTGATAAACGACTGTTGGTTCCGCAGGTTTTACTCCGCTACCAGCTAATGAAACGTTTTCTTTTAAAGTTGGACTTATTGTTAAGCACATAAGTATTATTGTAAATAATATTTTTTTCAAATTTTTCATAATTTCCTCCGTTATTATAATCCTCCTCATATACTTTCTACCCATTATTTTTTATTTCCAATCACATTTTATGATTTTTTAATTTTAAATAAACTTTTTCTCAAGTATTTTTTAATTCTTCTCTATTTTTTTATGTTAATTTATTTTAAAAGAAATAATTTCCTCATTTAATGCAAAAAAATCTTCCACACTGTTTAGTGCAGAAGACTTTTCGCAATTATTTATCGCTTAAATAAACAAATAGTAGTTAGTAAATAAACTTAATCATTTGAAACGCTTTTTACTAATTTAGATTTAATTAGTAATCGCTGAGAATCGTATGGATATGGATGACAAGACATTAAATACAACTTTGATTTATCTTCTTCTTTAATAAATCTACTCCAATCATCTGGTTCTATAATTTCGTATCCATATACTTCGTAATACAAAATTTGAGTCTTTGTTGTAATTTTAATTACAGAACCATCCTTTAGTTCATTTATTTTTTTAAATGTAAAATCTTCGTTTCTACCACCTCTATGAGCTGCTAAAACAGTCATTGTATTATTTTTATTTGATGGCATGTCTGTATCTGTGACAATTCCACATCCATTTGATAATGCTTTTCTTGAAGTATTCATATAAATAGGCAAAATTAGTTTTATATCATCTACTCTGAGCACTCCTATAGCCTTTTCATCAGTAATTTTATCGCCTGTTTCATTTTTTGTTTTTTCTTTTTTTATTTCTTTACTTAATTTGTTTTTTTCATTTTTTGTGTTATTATTTTGAAATTCATTTTCCAAATTTATAGCACTGTTTTTTTTGGATTCTAATCTGTTAAAGTTTATAAAAAGAAGTGCTAATGAAATAATCATTAGCACTCCTCCTAAACTAATCAGAAAGCCTGATTTCTTCAATACTCTAAGCCTCTTTCTTCTTTTTTCTAATACCAATTCCTGTCAAAGCTCCTCCAATAGCTAACATTATTATTTCATATGTTGATGCATTAACTCCGTCCCCAGTATTTACTAGAGTGCCTTTTTTATTTGGAGAGCTTGAATTTATTGTATTATTGCCTTGAGTTATAGGGCGAGTATTAGTTTTCTTCTTGTAGATGTGTTTTGTATTGCCTTTTTCATCAGTTTTTGTTTCTACAAATTCATATCCAGGAATGTCTTTTTTGTCTTTTTTTCCATTTTCCTTATCAGCAATAGTCTTACCATCTTCGTCTACATATTCAGTAACTACATCTGTAGGTGGTGTGACTTTCTTGTATATATGCTTTGTATTGCCTTTTTCATCAGTTTTTGTTTCTACAAATTCATATCCAGGAATGTCTTTTTTGTCTTTTTTTCCATTTTCCTTATCAGCAATAGTCTTACCATCTTCGTCTACATATTCAGTAACTACATCTGTAGGTGGTGTGACTTTCTTGTATATATGCTTTGTATTGCCTTTTTCATCAGTTTTTGTTTCTACAAATTCATATCCAGGAATGTCTTTTTTGTCTTTTTTTCCATTTTCCTTATCAGCAATAGTCTTACCATCTTCGTCTACATATTCAGTAACTACATCTGTAGGTGGTGTGACTTTCTTGTAGATGTGTTTTGTATTGCCTTTTTCATCAGTTTTAGTTTCTACAAATTCATATCCTTCAATGTCTTTATTAGGTTGTTTACCATTTTCTTTAGGAGAAATTGTATTTCCTTCTTGATCAACGAATTCAGTTACTACATCTGTAGTAGGAGTAGTAGTTTTCTTCTTGTAGATATGTTTTGTATTACCTTTTTCATCAGTTTTAGTTTCTACAAATTCATATCCTTCAATGTCTTTATTAGGTTGTTTACCATTTTCCTTAGGAGAAATTGTATTTCCTTCTTGATCAACGAATTCAGTTACTACATCTGTAGTAGGAGTAGTAGTTTTCTTCTTGTAGATATGTTTTGTATTACCTTTTTCATCAGTTTTAGTTTATACAAATTCATATCCTTCAATGTCTTTATTAGGTTGTTTACCATTTTCCTTAGGAGAAATTGTATTTCCTTCTTGATCAACGAATTCAGTTACTACATCTGTAGTAGGAGTAGTAGCTTTCTTCTTGTAGATGTGTTTTGTATTACCTTTTTCATCAGTTTCGGTTTTTACAAATTCGTAGCCATCAATGTCTTTATTAGGTTGTTTACCATTTTCCTTAGGAGCAATAGTTTTACCATTTTCATCCACGTATTCTGTTACTACATCTGTAGTAGGAGTAGTAGCTTTCTTCTTGTAGATGTGTTTTGTATTACCCTTTTCATCAGTTTCGGTTTTTACAAATTCGTAGCCTTCTATAGTTTCTTGAGCTTGTGTTCCTTCTTTTGGAAGAAGTAATTGATTTCCATTTACATCAACATATCTAGTTTCAACTTTTGGAGCAGGTGCGATTTTTTTATAAACATGGATCGTATTACCATTTTCGTCTTTGTCTGTTCTTACTAATTGATATCCTTCTATAGTTGATGGATCATGGGTACCAGTTTTGTCAGCTAGTATTTGATTACCTTCTGTGTCTACATATCTTGTTTCTACACCTTCAAAAGGAGTTTTGCTGTAAGTGTGAATGGTGTTACCATCATTATCTTTACTTGTTCTTATATATTTGTAACCATCTATAGCTACTGAACCTTGTTCTCCTTCTTTTGGAGGAAGTAGTTGATTTCCATTTTCATCAACATATCTTGTCTCAACTTTTGGAGCAGGTGCGATTTTTTTATAAACATGGATTGTATTACCATTTTCGTCTTTGTCTGTTCTTACTAATTGATATCCTTCTATAGTTGATGGATCATGGGTACCCGCTTTATCAGCTAGTATTTGATTACCTTCTGTGTCTACATATCTTGTTTCTACAGTTGGACTAGGAGTAGTTTTCTTTTTGTAGATATGTTTTGTATTTCCCTTATCATCTTTTTCAGTTTTTACAAATTCATATCCTTCAATGTCTTTATTAGGTTGTGTTCCATTTTCCTTAGGAGCAATAGTCTTACCATCTTCATCGACAAATTCTGTTACTACTTCTGGTGTAGGAGTAGTCTTCTTTTTGTAGATATGTTTTGTATTTCCCTTATCATCTTTTTCAGTTTTTACAAATTCATATCCTTTGATATCTTTTTTGTCTTTTGTTCCATTTTCCTTATCAGAAATAGTATTACCATCTTCATCAACGTATTCTGTAACTACTTCTGGAGTTGGTTTTACTTTCTTGTAGATATGTTTTGTATTTCCTTTTTCATCAGTTTTTGTTTCTACAAATTCATATCCTTCAATGTCTTTATTAGGTTGTTTACCATTTTCCTTAGGAGCAATAGTCTTACCATCTTCATCGACATATTCTGTAACTACAGCTGGTGCAGGAGTAGTTTTCTTTTTGTAGATATGTTTTGTATTTCCCTTATCATCTTTTTCAGTTTTTACAAATTCATATCCTTCAATGTCTTTATTAGGTTGTGTACCATCTTGCTTAGGAGCAATAGTCTTACCATCTTCGTCTACGTATTCTGTAACTACATCTGGGGTGAATTCCCATGTTCCTGTGACAGTTTCGTCTTGGTTAGAAATTGTTACTGAATCTTTGTCGTATGATTTGAATTTCCAAGTTCCCTTGTTTGTTTCATCTCTGTATTCAGCGTCTTTTCCAGTTGGAACTGGGGATGTTACTTTTTCACCTTTTACTTTTCCAGTTACTTTTTCTGGTGCTTTTGCTTTTAATTCGGCTGGTAATTCTACACCTTTTGTTCCACTTTCGTATTCGTATGTTACGTTGTGTTTGTTTGGTGTGAATTTCCATTCGCCTTCGAATGTTACATCGGCTCCGTTTACTTTTGCATCAACATCTTTTGTATCTGGATTTTGATCTTTGAAGCCTTCGAATGTCCATGTTCCATCGTTTTCTGTATCTTTTACTGTTGTTTGTTCCGGAGCAGTAGGAGTTACAGTGCTACCGTCTTTCTTACCAGTTTGTTGAGCTGGTGTTAAATCTTTTACTGCTTGTGGAAGTTCTTTGTTTGGATCTTTACTTACAAATTTGTGTGTAACGTTGTATTTTCCTGGTTCTGGATCTGGTGTGAATTCCCATATTCCTTTTACGTTTTCGTCTTTGTTAGTGATTTCTACTGAATCTTTGTCGTATGATTTGAATTTCCAAGTTCCCTTGTTTGCATCATCTCTGTATTCAGCGTCATCGCCTGTTGGAATTGGGGATGTTACTGTATCACCTTTGACTTTTCCAGTTACTTCTTTTGGTGCTTTATTTTTTAATGCTTCTGGTAATTCTTTACCTTCTGTTCCACTTACATATTCGTATGTTACTTTGTGTTCGTTTGGTTTGAATTTCCATGTTCCTTCAAACATTACATCAGCACCGTCAACCTTAGCATCTACGTCATCAGTAGTTGTATCTAGGTCTTTGTAGCCTTCGAATGTCCATGTTCCATCGTTTTCTGTATCTTTTACTTCTGTTTGTGTTGGAGCTGTTGGTTTAACAACGCTTCCATCTTCTTTGCCTGTTTGTTGATCAGGAAGTTGATCTTTTACTGATTGTGGAAGGTCTTTTCCTTCTGTTGCTGACTTAAACTGATGGTTTACATTGTAGGTTACAGGATCAGGTTTTGGAGAGAATTTCCAAGTTCCTGTAAATACAAGATCTTTATTATCAACAGTTTCACTTTCTTTGTCATACTTAACAAAGGTCCATACTCCATCTTTAGTTGTGATTGATTCTGGAACAGGTTTTGTTGGTGTTACTTTATCACCCTTAACCTTTCCTTTTTCTGGATTTGGAAGTAGATTTTTCACTTCATCAGGAAGAGGTTTTGTTGGATCTTCACTTTCAAACTTGTAAGTTACTTTATGTTCGTTTGGTGTGAATTTCCATGCGCCTTCGAATGTTACATCTGCTCCATTTACTTTTGCATCTACTTCATCTGTAGTTTTATCTTGATCTTTGAAGCCTTCAAATTTCCAAACTCCGTCATTTGTTTTGTCTTCTACGTCTTTTGGATCTTTTAATTCTCCTGGGGTTGTTGTTTTGCCATCTTCTGCTGTTTTATTTTCTGGAAGTTGGCTATCAACTGCTGATTTTACATCAGCTGGCATTTCTTTCACTGGAGAATCTTCTGCAACTTTAAATTCGTGTGTTACGTTGTATTTTCCTGGTTCTGTATCTGGGGTGAATTCCCATGTTCCTGTGACTTTTTCGTCTTGGTTAGTGATTTCTACTTCATTCTTATCGTATGATTTGAATTTCCAAGTTCCCTTGTTTGCGTCATCTCTAAATGCAGCTTCATCGCCTGTTGGAACTGGTGATGTTACTGTATCACCTTTGACTTTTCCAGTTACTTCTTTTGGTGCTTTATTTTTTAATGCTTCTGGTAATTCTTTACCTTCTGTTCCACTTACATATTCGTATGTTACTTTGTGTTTGTTTGGTGTGAATTTCCATTCGCCTTCGAATTTTATATCTTTTCCATTTACTTTTGCATCTACTGCTTCTGTATCTGGATTTTGATCTTTGTAGCCTTCGAATGTCCATGTTCCATCATTTTCTTTATCTGCTACTTTTGTTTTTTCTGGCTCAGTTGGTGTTACAGTTTCTCCATCTTTAGCTGTTTTATCAGCTGGAAGTTGAGCATCGACAGCTTTTTTAACATCAGCTGGCATTTCTTTTACTGGAGAATCTTCGGCAACTTTAAATTCGTGTGTTACTTTAAATTCATCTTTTACAAAATTAGCTTTAAATGTAAGAGGTTCTGTGATTACTGCTTGTTTTAATTGTTCTTCAGTAATTTTTTCTCCAGCAGCAATTTTTGTTCCATCTTTTAATGTGATTTCTTTATCAGCTGTCCAGTGGCTAAATTTATATCCTTCATTTGCTTTTGTTTCTGTGCCCTTTGGATTTGATTTAAGTTCAACTTCTTCTTTTGTTTTATCTACAAAGTTTTCGCTTTCCTTAACTTGTCCATTACCATCAGTTGTGTAATTGATGATAGGAGCCCAGATAGCATAGATATAATTATTTTTATCTTCTTCTAGTTTGTTGACATTGACCTCTTCGTCTGCTTGGAATTCAGGCTTTGTTGCGTTTTTATCTCTGCTCCAGCCTTTAAAGGCATATCCTTCACGGCTGTATTTAAGATTTTCATCTTTATCATTGTCTAGGACTTTATGGAAGTCTTCTACAACTATTTCATTAACTGTATATTGATTACCTTTACCACCGTTTGGATCATATGTTACCTTTGTAAGTGATGAATCTTTTATTTCTTTCCATTGAGCGTAAAGAGTTTTATTTTTATCCATTAGGACAGTTTCACTTGGTTTAATTAGTCCGCTAGAACCATCTTTTGTTTCACTCCAACCTACGAAAACTTTTTTGCCACCATTTACTTTTACATTTCCAATATCTTGAACTTGTGCTTTGGCATCAGTGATATAAGAGCTTGAATCTATTGGAGCTTTTCCTTCGACTTCGTCATTAGCTTCTAAGTTCAAATCGTATTTTAATTCTAAATAAGCATATTTCCACTTAGCATATAAGTGAGTATCATTATTTTTAATTTGTTTGTGAAGATTTGCTTTTACAAATCTACCATTTTTATTTTTCTCATACCAACCTAAAAATTCTGTTGCGTCTTTTGGTTGAATTGGTTTAGGGAAATTCTCTTCGCTGACTTTTCCACCGTTATATTGTCCATCATAAAGAGTGTCATCTTCAGGAATTTCACTTATTTTTTCTATATCTTTTTTATAGTCATCTTGGTTGGTGTGGAAGGTTACTTCGTATTTACGAGAATCCCATTTTGCGTAGACTGTAATGTTATGAGCAGGCATTTTTGCTCCAGCTTCATGTTTGTGTTCTACGTTAAATTCTGAGTCATCATACCAACCTTGGAATACTTGACCTTTAGAATTTGTAGTTTCTCCTTTTACATAATCAAGTCCAAAATCGCTTGTATCAGCTTCATATTTGTATGGTTTTGAATCTAATTTTTTACTTCCAGAGTAATAATTTATATTATAAGTTTTGCGTTCGTAGAATAAGAAACCTACATAAGTGCCATCTTCTATATATGGTGTTCCTGTGTAGTTTTGATAAGCTTGTTGACCTTTACCTGCGGCAAACATATAATCTCTAAAGGCTGGATTATTTACATTTACTGATTGCAAACCATCACGTGACATATCTCCAGTTTTAGGCTCAAATCCTTCTATGTCATCTACATGGTCAGTTTTATCTACCCAAGTAAATGTTGGATTTAGTTGAGTCATTCCTGGGTATGGCTCATGGACTCTAGAATTGCCTCCGTAGTACCACTCAGAGTTTTGGAAGCTTACTCTTTTACCAATTTCTTTCATGGTACCAAGGGTAGATTTCAAGGTTGCAAGATCTGATCCGTTTATACTTGCATTAAATTTACTTGGATCCCATTCAACAAAGCGTAGTTGGTATTTTGTACCCTTAGCATAAACTCTATACATATAAATATCTTTATCACCCATTGCCGGTGCTCTTGTATAGAAAGATCCTATCCTTTTATCCATGTAATAAATATAATCTTTATTTAGCTTGTCAAACCATGTTTCAGAACTTTGACCGTAACGCAAATCTACGTGGATATTTCCATTTTCATCTGTAGCATTAACCCAATTAGGTTGATAATAACTAATTTTATTTGCATTTTTATAGACCCATATAGTATGAACATTTCTATCCATATAGACAGGTACAACTGTACTGCCATCAGCTTTTATTGTTTCAAAAGCTTGTTTTGTTTTTTCTTCGTTTAAATGGAAACCTTCATAATCTAGGGTTTGAGGATTAGTATAGGTGTGATCCATTTGTCCGTTTTCGTCTTTACTATTGTAGCCATCGCTAAAGCGGCCATCTTTTTTTGATAGCTTACTAATATCTTCAACTATTGGACCAGTTGGGGCTACCTTAGGATCTGGATTTTCACTTCCTTTAAATGGTAGGCTTGTTTTTTCTCCATTAAGTCCTCTTGCTGATATTATTCCAAGGAAGGTGTAGCCGTCATCGTCAATATTTTGGGTCATAACCTTAAATTTATAGTCAACTACAACTGGTTTCCATACAGCATACACAGTAATGTCTTTGCTTAATTCTAAAGTATTAAGGTCAACAGGATCTCCATCTTTTTTCAAAGACCAATGGCTAAATTCATAGCCTTCTCTTGTAGGAGCTTCTGGCATTTTTTCAAGATGGCTACCATCGTCTGCAAGTATTTGTTCTTGGAAGCTTGCGCCGTCTCCTGTTATAAATGTTGCCTTGTATTTAAGCTCTGTAATCGCATAGAGTTTAATGTCAGTTTTTCCATCTGCAATATCTTTTTTCAATGACTCCTCATCATAAGGGACAGATTTTCCATCTTTTGATGTTGACCAATTTACGAAGTATTTATTAGCATCATAAATTGTAGGATCTTCTGGTAGTTTATAAGAATCAGCATCACTGATGGTGTCAGTCATATAAACTCTATCATTTTTATCGCCAACTATATAGTAGGTTATTACTACTTGACTTTTGAAAACTGGGTAAACTTTAATTATTTTTTTGTCGTTACCTTTAATCTCTATTGGCGTATCAAATTTAATTTCGTTACCTTCTTCATCTTGCCATTTTAAAAAGACTTTATCTTTGTCTTTAAATACATGGCCAGGATCAGATAATGTTTTTCCATTAAGAATGATTTGTTTTTGTATTTCTTTAGCTGAATCTTTGTTTTCTATTGTGTCATTATAGAAATGATACTCATTGATTCCTTGTTTTGGACTTAGTATGTTAGCATAGATTGGCTTTATACCAGCAAAAACAATAAAAGCGACAGCTAATAATACTGAAAACAAAATTTTTCCAAAGTGCTTATGTTTCTCTTTCATATTTCCTGCTTTTTTTCAAATAGTATGTTAGCATAGATTGGCTTTATACCAGAAAAAACGATAAAAGCGACAGCTAATAATACTAACAACAAAATTTTTCCAAAGTGCTTGTGTTTCTATTTCATATTTCCTCCTTTCTTTTCAAATCTTTTCAAAGTCTAACATGGCATAACATGGGTATTTAAAACATGATCTACCAGCTAGAATCAATAGTTATTGTTGAAATAATTTACATTCAACATAATAACTAACAAGCAATTAACTACTTAGAGAATAGCAGGTGAACCCTAATTTTATATTGAGTGAATTTGTAAAAATCAACTCTTATATAAAACGTTATCTTTTCAGATAAAATTCCCCTATTTTTGTTTATTATTATATCACATTTGCTCGAAAATTGATATGTTTACGGGATATATATTTATAATGTAATTATAATTGATGTTTATTGGATGAAGTAATTTTTACATAATAGAAGTTTAATTTTTTAAATTAGATTATATCTCATTTTAGTACTTTTATACTATCTATCTTTCTTTTTTGGGTTTATTCGTTAATTTATAAACTATAATTTCGCAAAGATTTTTGATTTTTATTTTCCAAATTTATTCTTAAAATTTGCAATAAAAAAGCCCTCACCTAAGTGAGAGCTAAATAGTCTTAGTATATTAATTATTCTATAATTTTAGAAACAACGCCAGCTCCTACTGTTCTTCCGCCTTCTCTGATGGCAAATCTTAATCCTTCTT
>NZ_WKZE01000008.1:0-62011 GCF_009678315.1 Finegoldia sp. BIOML-A2 | reverse complement strand
TTATTCTATAATTTTAGAAACAACGCCAGCTCCTACTGTTCTTCCGCCTTCTCTGATGGCAAATCTTAATCCTTCTTCGATTGCGATTGGAGTGATTAATTCGATTATGAATTTTGCGTTATCTCCTGGCATTACCATTTCTACGCCTTCTTCTAATGCGATGTTTCCTGTTACATCTGTTGTTCTGAAGTAGAATTGTGGTCTGTATCCTGAGAAGAATGGTGTGTGTCTTCCACCTTCTTCTTTTGTTAATACGTATACTTCTGCTTCAAATTTTGTGTGTGGGTGGATTGTTCCAGGTGCTGCTAATACTTGTCCTCTTTCGATGTCTTCTCTTTGTACACCTCTTAGTAATGCTCCGATGTTATCTCCTGCTTCTGCTTCGTCAAGTTGTTTTCTGAACATTTCTACACCTGTTACTACTACTGTTCTTTTTTCTGTTGTAAGTCCTACGATTTCTACGTTGTCTCCTACTTTTACTTTTCCTCTTTCTACTCTACCTGTAGCTACTGTTCCACGTCCTGTGATTGTGAAGATGTCTTCTACTGGCATTAGGAATGGGTGGTCAACGTCTCTTACTGGAGCTGGGATCCATTCGTCTACTTCTTCCATCAATTTCATGATTTTGTCTCCCCATTCTCCGTCTGGATCTTCTAATGCTTTTAATGCTGATCCTACTACGATTGGTGTGTCGTCTCCTTCGTATTCGTATTCGTTTAATAGATCACGTACTTCCATTTCAACTAATTCGATTAGTTCTGGATCGTCTACTTGGTCTTCTTTGTTTAAGAATACTGCGATTTTTGGTACGCCTACTTGTCTTGCTAACAAGATGTGTTCTCTTGTTTGTGGCATTGGACCGTCTGCTGCACTTACTACTAGGATTGCTCCGTCCATTTGTGCTGCTCCTGTGATCATGTTTTTAACGTAGTCAGCGTGACCTGGACAGTCAACGTGTGCGTAGTGTCTTTTTTCTGTTTCGTATTCTACGTGAGAAGTGTTGATTGTGATTCCTCTTTCTCTTTCTTCTGGTGCTTTGTCGATGTTAGCGTAGTCTACGAATTCTCCTGAGCCCATTCTCTTGTTTAATACAAGTGTGATTGCTGCTGTTAATGTTGTTTTACCGTGGTCTACGTGACCGATTGTACCAATGTTTACGTGTGGTTTATTTCTTTCAAATTTAGCTTTACTCATTTATAAGCCTCCTATTTATTATTCTTTTTTCCTATAACTTCTTCTGAAATTGAGTTAGGAACTTGTTCATAATGATCGAATTGCATTGAATATGTTGCACGACCTTGAGTTTTTGATCTTAAGTCTGTTGCATATCCAAACATTTCTGCCAATGGAATAAACGCATCTAATACGTGTACACCATTTTTAGGATTCATACCGTCAATCTTACCTCTTCTTGATGAAACGTCTCCCATTACATCTCCCAAATATTCATCTGGAGTTGTGATTTCAACTTTCATCGCTGGTTCCAATAAGATTGGTTTTGCTTTAGCAACTGCTGCTCTGAAGCCCATAGATCCGGCAATTTTATATGCCATTTCTGATGAGTCGACATCGTGGTAAGAACCATCTAAAAGAGTAATCTTCATGTCAAGCATTGGATATCCACCTAAGATACCTGTTTGAGCTGCTTCTTCAGCACCTGCTTGAACTGATGGGATGTATTCTTTTGGAATAGCACCACCGACAATTGCGTTAACAAATTCGATACCATTTGATTCTTCTGGGTTGTCAAGTGGTTCAACTCTAAGAGTACAATCACCGTATTGTCCACGACCACCTGATTGTTTAACGTATTTTCCTTGAGCTTCAGCTGCTTGAGTGATTGATTCTCTGTAAGCAACTTGTGGGTTACCAATGTTAGCTTCTACTTTGAATTCACGTAAAAGTCTATCAACGATAATTTCAAGGTGAAGTTCACCCATACCAGAAATGATAGTATCGCCAGTTTCTTCGTCTGTGTATGTTCTAAATGTTGGGTCTTCTTCTGCAAGTTTTGCAAGAGCGATACCCATTTTTTCTTGACTTGCTTTTGTTTTAGGTTCGATTGCTACAGAAATTACTGGATCTGGGAATTCCATGTTTTCAAGGATAACTTCGCTATCCATATCACATAAAGTGTCCCCTGTTGTTGTATCTTTTAAACCGATGATAGCTACGATGTCTCCAGCGTATGCTTTTTCGATTTCTTCACGCTTGTTAGCGTGCATCATTAAGATACGACCAATTCTTTCTCTCTTACCTTTTGTTGAGTTGTAAACATAGCTTCCTGATTCAACAGTTCCTGAGTAAATTCTTGTGAATGCAAGTTTACCAACGTATGGGTCTGTTGCGATTTTGAATGCTAATGCTGCAAATGGTTCTTCATCTGATGATTTTCTTGTAGTTGGTTCATCAGTTTGAGGATCTACACCTTTGATGTCAGGTACATCAATTGGTGCTGGCATATAATCAACGATAGCGTCCAATAATGGTTGAACACCTTTGTTCTTATATGCAGAACCACAAAGTACAGGGTTCATTGCATTAGCAATTGTTGCAGTTCTTATAGCTCTTTTGATTTCTTCTTCAGTTAATTCTTCACCTTCAAGGTATTTTTCCATTAACTCTTCATCGTGTTCTGCTATGTTTTCTAATAATTCTGCTCTATATTTTTCAGCTACTTCTACTAAGTCACTTGGAATATCTTCAACAGTGAATTCTGTTCCTAGTTCGTTTTTGTAGATATTAGCCTTCATTGTAATAAGATCAACTACACCTACGAATTTATCTTCAGCTCCGATAGGAATTTCGATAGGTACAGCATTTGCTCTCAATCTTTCTCTAATAGTGTCAACAGACATAAAGAAATCAGCGCCTGTTGCGTCCATTTTATTGATGAAGCAAATTCTTGGTACGCCATATTTATCAGCTTGTCTCCAAACAGTTTCTGATTGTGGTTCTACACCGCTTTTTGCATCGAATAAAGCAACTGAACCGTCAAGAACTCTAAGAGATCTTTCTACTTCAACTGTGAAGTCAACGTGACCCGGTGTATCGATAATATTGATTCTGTTACCTTTCCAGAAACAAGTTGTTGCTGCAGAAGTAATTGTAATACCTCTTTCTTGTTCTTGAACCATCCAGTCCATTTGAGCGGCACCGTCGTGAGTGTCCCCAATTTTATGGATTTTACCTGAATAGTATAAAATACGTTCAGTAACTGTCGTTTTACCGGCATCAATATGGGCCATTATACCAATGTTTCTTGTATCTTTTAATGAAACTTGTCTAGCCATTTTTTCTCCTTACTTACTTTCCGATAGATTAGTATCTATAATGTGCAAAAGCCTTATTAGCTTCAGCCATCTTGTGTACGTCTTCTCTCTTCTTAACTGATGCACCAGTGTTATTAGCTGCATCCATGATTTCTTTAGCTAACTTTTCAACCATAGTTTTTTCACCACGAGCTCTTGTATAAGTTGTTAACCATCTCAAACCTAAAGTTTGTCTTCTTTCTGGTCTAACTTCGATAGGAACTTGGTAGTTAGCTCCACCTATTCTTCTAGTCTTAACTTCTAAGATAGGCATAATATTGTTCATTGCTTTGTAGAATACTTCAAGAGCATCTTCTCCTGTAGTTTCTTTGATAATATCAAAAGCACCATAAACAATTTTTTGGGCAGTACCTTTTTTTCCGTCTAACATAATGTTGTTGATAAGCTTAGTAACTGTCTTATCATCGTAAACTGGATCTGGCATTACCTCTCTTTTTTGAACATGTCCTTTTCTTGGCACTTCGCTTCCCTCCTTACTATTTAGTATTTCTCAGGTACTCGAATTACATCGCTGTGCTATAAATGTATATTAAAATCTTTTATTCACACTAATACCTTTTGTTTTTGTTTTATTTCTTTGGTTTCTTAGCACCGTACTTTGAACGACCTTGCATTCTGTTTTGAACAGCTGCAGTATCCAAAGCACCTCTGACAATGTGGTATCTTACCCCTGGTAAGTCCTTTACTCTACCACCTCTGATTAATACAACACTGTGTTCTTGTAGGTTGTGTCCGATACCTGGAATGTAAGATAAAACTTCCATACCATTAGTTAAACGAACTCTGGCAACCTTACGAAGTGCTGAGTTAGGCTTTTTAGGAGTCATAGTTCTTACTGAAGTACATACGCCTCTTTTTTGAGGTGAGTTAGCTTCTGTATAGCTTTTTTTGATGCTGTTGAAGTTACGACTCAAAGCTGGTGAATCAGATTTGTAAGTTTTAGATTTTCTTCCTTGTCTTACTAATTGATTAATTGTTGGCAAATTTTCCACCTCCTGAAATTATTTTATGCATAAAAAAAGAATATACAAGATATTCTTATTTATCCTTGTATATTCTATCATTAACATTATGATATGTCAAACAAATTCTTAGTTTTTTGCATATTTTTATTTTAAATTCCAAAAATTTCTTTGTATCGTTCTTGAGAAGTTTTCGAACGTCTTTTGATATCCAAAATCTCAATATTATTTTCTATAATAACAGACAAAATATCATTAATACTACTGTTGTTTAAGCTTATCATATTTTTATCCATATTAAAACCCTTTGAATTCAAAACAGATGATAATTTTTCGTTATCGCTTGAAATAATCTCTATGAATTTTTCATTTTCCAAAACTTCTTCCAAAATCTTCCCGTCTTTTAAGAACAAAATGTTATTAGTTATTTCGTCGATATCATTTAAAGAGTGACTGGATATTAAAATTCCCTGTCCATCATTCGCTTTTTGTTTAATAAGAGCCATCATTTTGATAACGCTAGTTGGGTCAAGACCAGAAAGTGGTTCATCAAGCAATATAATATCTCTTTGTGGCAAGAAATCCATCGCAAGCATCAACTTCTTTTTCATTCCCAACGAATACGACCCAGTTTTACTCTTTACGAAACTTTCGATTCCTATTTCTTTGATAACCCTATCCACATCATCCTTGGTTCTTTTATAGACATTTTTGATATAATTCAAATAATCCATGCCGTACAAGTTTTCATCCAAGATATTCTCATCTTTGAAAAAAGAAATATGATTAAAAATCTTCTCATCCTTAAACTCTTTGCCGTCTACCAAAACTTGTCCGCCATCTCTTTTGAGAAGATTGGTCATAGTATTCATCAAAGTAGTCTTACCAGAGCCATTCGGTCCTACCAAAGCTTTGATTTGTCCTTTTTCAATACTAAAAGATATATCGTGAAGTATCTTTTTCTTTCCGTAACTTTTTTCAATATTTACTACTTCTAACATTATTTCCTCCTGCCAAATGAAACTCTACCCAATACATAAAACAATATTGAACTAATCACAAGAACTACAACAGCCATCACCATCGTGTAAGAATTCTGTCTTATCAACGCCGACAAAAATCCCGTAGATACAAATCCCGAATCCACATAGTTAAATGGAATAAAAGATCCGATTACTCCCATGTATTTAATTGCGGTAAATGGAATTATCAGTGCAATCATTGATATTAATATCGTAAATAGCTTGTTAGTAGCAGTGTACATAGCATTTACAAACATACTGATAAATATCGTAAACAACACAGTTATTGTAAAAGATTCTAGTATATACACCAGAAATGGACCGACATTTGAGTAAATAATTCCACCGTCCACAATATAGTTAATAATTGGAAAATCACTATCTGCAAATCCACCCATAAAACCACCAGCTAAGAATAATATCAATGCTGCCATGATGTTTATACCAATCGCATATATTACGCTTTCTATAATCTTAGATTTGTACGATTTTATTCGACTTACAGGAAGTACCGATTTAAGTTCAAGCTGTTTATTCGATTTGATAATCGTAGATGTGAACAGCAGTAACGCAAATATTATTAAAATCACATTAAATTTGAGATAAAAATAATCATGTAACATCGCAAAAGCATTATTTCTCTCTGATATACCATGAGTAATGTAGTAATTGATTTTAGGCAAAGTTCCCTTGAAACTATCCACATCAAAAGGATTATAATCAATTCCTAATTCCGGAATATAATATTTGTCAGTTGGCATAATGTTATTGGTTATCATGTATTTTTGTTTGAAGAATGCTCCTTCAAGTGCAAAATCGTTGAATACGTCCACCATTCCAGTTGTTTCACTTCCTGTTCCTTGAAAATGAAAACCATTAAATTCAGTTACCCTTACCTTATTTAAATTGCTGAACTCTTGGGGAGATTTGTATCTATTTTCATAAGCTTCGAAGTATTTGTTCTCATTTTCGTAAAATTCCAAAGCATCTGAATGGGAATCTATCATTTCCTTTGCCCTTTTGCTATTGCCGTACTTTGCCTTAATCTCATCAATATCCCTATAAACCAAATTTTCTAATGCAGAATTAAGATGGTTATAGTTTTTAGTTTGAATTGAATTAAAATTATGCCAGTTGTTTTGCAAGCAGATATTTCCAACTAAAATAGCACACACAACAAACAATATCAAAAATCCATTAAATGATACTACACGGTTTTTAATGGAACCTTTTAAGTTGAATACATTTCTGTCTTTGTATGTATCATGTGATGTGAATTCTTTTCTCCTGTTCAAAAAAATCGTACCTATTGCTGTTATCAAAAGCATAACCACTGTAGCAATCACCGGTTTTAACGAAAACGACTTAAACAAGCTTAGAGGATTATATGCATGATTGAAGAAATTAAAATCAACCAATAGCAAACTCATTATTAAAACCAAAGTAAAATATTTTGCTTTGGTATTTTGTATAAGTTTATCAACAAAAGAAAACGCAAATCCAAACGCCATAGTGATTAACGCAAAAGGGAATACACTCTTAAAAAATGTAGACAAAGGCGTTCTCATAACGTATGAGTATTCTCTTATCGAACCAACTCTGTCTTTAACAGTCCTAATAACAAATGTAGAGTCGTAGTGATATGTTAAATCGCCCACGCCATTTCCAGTTATTAAAGATGACACAAATACTGTCAACAATGAAATGAAAATATACATCACAATCATACACATAATAATACCAAAATCATTTGCCACATCCTTGATTTTGGAATTCGATGTTACGCTGGTTATATCATCTTCTCTCATTGCAAAAATCATCACAAATCCTAGTAGAATTATCGGCATAGCTCCAAAAATCACACCAGCTTCATCAAATATCACTTTGCTGAAACTGTGATTATCATTCTCGTCAATCAATCTATCTTCTACGGAGTTTCTCTCTTTCAAGAAATTTATGTAGCCTTCTCCATTCAGTACAGCTCTCCTGAGCTCCTTAGGATTATCCATGTTCTCGTCTGTATGGTACTTATTATCCAGAGCATCTAATTCATTAGTGTACTTTATGATATCCTTTTCATTATAATTATACTTATTATACTTGTAGTTTTCGTCAAGTCCATGAGCTTTCATCAAGTTTTGTAGTATATTTTTCCCTTGATTAAGGTACGCTTTGTGGTCTTCGTAGCTTTTTTTGTCTGGTTCTTCTGGAGTTACTTTCTTCCAATCAGTTTTTTTGATGATCAGCTCATCCCAACTAATATTATTAGAAATGGAGATATCACTTGAAATGAGAAAATCAAACGCATGGTTGGTTGTATTAAAATGTAGAAAAAAAGCGACAATACCCATGGTAATAGAAAACAAAATCAAAAATGGAATCAGCCTGTATCTGTATAATTTTTTTAGTTTGTAAGTAAACATTTTTGTCTCCTTATTGTTTCTTTAAATTCCCAGAGTATCTGTAATACAACCTACCCTCTTCTTCATAGTCTGGACGTATTGATTTTTTCAGTACTCCCTTGTAGCCAGATTTTTCATATTCCATTTCTCCACCTACATTTTCATGTGATACTGAAATGTACTTAAAATCGTCATCGACTTCTATCCCTGAACTCGAAATCGTTTCTGATTTGTTTACAAGACTAGCATTAAGTCCAGCTATTACAACAAATACTACAGCCATAGTTGCAAATAGCTTTTTCATTGTGTATTTCATATTGTCTCCTTTCGTTGTCAAGTAATAATTTATTTACCTTTAATTATATTTTAGTACACTAAAATAAAAAAACAATAGTTTTCCAAGCATTGTATACTTTTCTTAACTATTGTTGATTTTTGTTAATTTTATTAAATTAATTTCTGGTCGATTAAATATCCTTGGAACGACCGTCTTTTCCTTGGCTAGTCCGCGTGACACTATAAGTGTATAATCGTCGCTATACCTTCCCCCTGCATATTTTGGAAACAAACCTTGACCCGGAGATATGAATCCATTTAAGATATAAGGAATCCTCCATTGTCCACCGTGAGTGTGACCTGATATCATCAAATCAAAATTTTTCAGATTTTTCTTGAAATAATAATCTGGTTTGTGAATCAAACATATATTAAAATTTTCTGAATTTAATTTTTCATCTAAATCATCTAATTTGTTTTCATAGTTTTCCAATATTTCTCCAGATGAATCGTCCACTCCGATAAGTTTAATGTTATTTGATAAGAACACTTCTTCATTACCGAGAATTTGCACATTATAATTTTTGATTGTCTCATCTATTTCTACCAGGTTTTCTATTCTTTTTTCATGATTTCCGTGAACGTAGTATATCTTTTTATCCAGTTGTTGCAATTGTTCCAGTAATTCAAATGCTTTTTTGGGTTTTAATTTGTCATCTACAATATCTCCACCCAACAAAATCACATCACAATCGACCGATTTTATTTTATCCATTAATTTCTTTTGATTTATTCCATAATCGCATGAATGAAGATCCGATAAGAATAATATGTCCATATCACGGTCAATCTTTTCAGATTTTATTTCGTATTGTACTATGTTGATTTTGTACGATATTGATATTAATAAAAATAATAATATCAATGCGGATACAATTAAATACATTTTTCACCTCAAATTAAAAAAACCGAGCTACAAAAAGCTCGGCTATTGGTGGCTCATCCGGGACTCGAACCCGGGACACCCTGATTAAAAGTCAGGTGCTCTACCATCTGAGCTAATGAACCACGACTACCTTTCTATGATAGCACAATCAGCTTGGTTTGTAAAGTGTTTTTTACAATTTTTTAAAAAAGAGCAGAATTATTACCAACTCTGCTCTTGATTTTACAATTTCACAATATCTTCTTTGTCGAATGCAAAGTATTGTGCTATTCCATTTTTGTATTCTACGTCGATTTCTCCTTCAATTAAAGGAAGAATGTAGTCCATAAATTCGTCGTCGATTTGAAAATGGCTGTCTGTGTATTTTGGAATTATCATTTTGGTTTTGTTGGCAACTTTTTCTATATCGACAAGTTCGAATTCTGTCTTGTAAGGTTTGTTGGAAATTCTTTTGATTCCGACCATTTTACCTGAATGATTTTCTACACATTCTACAGAAAATTCCCCAACTTCAAATGATTCTTCAATGTCAGTCTTGGATGCAAATGACATATCACATCGTTGAAGTATGTTCAGTTCAATACTTCTAATTGGCATATCATAAATTTCTTTTAATTTATCTCTGATTATGTGAGATGGTCCTTGTAATTGTGCATGGCCGAACTTGTCTTTCTTGCCAGATGTTTTAGATATGAAGTTATTGGAAGAATCTTTAATACCTTCACTTACTAAAATCAAAATGTTGTCCGTTCTTTTGAAGTTTTCATTGATTTCCTTGACTAGGTTATCAAATTCAAATGTATCTTCACTTATATACACAAGATCTGCTCCAAGGTTACAAAGTTTCTTGGAGATTGCTCCTGCTGCTGTTAACCATCCAGCGTATCGTCCCATGATTTCAACAATAGTTATAGTTCTGTAGTCGTAGATTTCTACATCTTTTGCTATTTCATAGACAGAATTTGCTACAAACTTCGCTGCAGAACCAAATCCTGGTGTATGGTCAGTTCCGAATAAGTCATTGTCGATTGTTTTCGGAGAGCCCATTACATTAATATCTTCTCCAATTTTTTCGATGTATTTGGATAATTGATACACCGTGTCCATTGAGTCATTACCACCAATGTAGATAAAATAATTAATGTTAAATGATTTCAAAATTTCCACGATTTTTGCAAGTTTTTCTTCGCTGTCTACTTTGTATCTGCAAGATCCCAATGCACTTGCTGGAGTGATTTTTAATCTGTTCAAATCTTCATCTGTTTTGATTTGTGCTTTCATATCTATGATTTTAGAATCTAGCAATCCTTGCACACCGTATAAGGCTCCGTACACATTGTCAAATCCTAGCTCAATTGCTTTTTTATAACAACCAGCCAATGTTGCATTGATGGCACATGTCGGTCCACCTGATTGTGCTATTAATAAGTTTTTGATAATACCACTCCTTAATATTCTTCTCTTTCGAATCCTTTACCCAATACTTCGTATGCGTCATTTACCGTAATAAATGCACGAGGGTCAATCTTTTTCAATTTCTTCTTCAAATACGCAACTTGTGCTCTTTTTAATACACAGAAAATAACTTCTTGTTCGTTATTCAAATAAGCACCTTCTCCGTGTAAGAAAGTAACACCGCGGTTCATATCTTGCATAATAATTGAAGCAACTTCTTCGTTCTTAGAAGTTATCACAAAAACTTGTTTAGTTTCACCTATTCCCAATTCGATTTTATCCAAAACTCTGTAAGCTACAAACATCGAAATAATAGTATAAAATCCTTTATCAATACCATACAATGCACTACCTATAGCTATGATTACTGCATTACAAGCCATAAGTACATTTCCTATTGAAATATCTTTTTCGTTTTTCATAATAGCAGCTATGATATCCAAACCACCACTGCATGTACCAAATCTAAAAAGCGTACCCATCGACGTGCCATTTATCGCTCCACCAACCACAGCTACAAGCATATCATCTTTTAAGATAAATGGATTTGGAAGATAGTGGAACAATGTCAAATAAATTGACAACACAATGGTAGAAATCGCTGCGTAATTTACAAATTGTCTAGTTAAGTATTTGTATCCAATAATCATAATTGGAATATTAAGTAAGAACACTGTAACTCCTGTAGGAATTCCAGTCATATATTGAACCAACAATCCAATACCAGTAGAACCACCACTCAAGAAGTTCTTTTGACTGAAGAAAAAGTCAATCGCAACGGCAGCCAATAAGTTAGCCAACAAAATTGAAATGATTTTCTTCTTGGCTTCATGTCTATTACCAAAATTTTTTACAAAAAAATCCGTTTTACTCATTATTTTATAAATCCTAATCTTTCTTTAATATATACATCCCATATAAACAAAGCCACAGCAATGACAACGAATGTGTATTTTTCATCCTTTATATCCAATGTAAACTTTTCGTAGATGCTGAAACCTTTCTTGTTTAATTCTATATTGCCAAAATCTAGTACATTGATATGTTTAAAATCAGAAATATCAATTACTTTGTCGTTGTCGTATTTAATAGTGTTAGACATGTCAGACTCTAATGTAAAATTGACATTCTTGGAATTTATTACGTATTTTTTGTTATTATCATAAAAAATACGCTCAACCTTCATCACGACATCTTCGTTTTCATCGTAAAACACAAAGTTTGAGCCTTTGTCAAAGCTTGACCCAATGAATGCATCAAAAAACGAAGTACTATTTCCTTCCTTGTATCCAGAATAAATAAGCTTATCATCCGATAAAATTCTAAATCTATCCTTTATGTCTTTGTTAATATAAAAATCGTAAATCATAATCAATCTTTCTTTGATAATTAAAAGTTTAATAATAAAAAATCAGGCCATAGGCCTGATTTATAAACTATTTACTCTTTTTCTTGTTAACTGCTTCTTTTAAAGATTTACCAGCTTTAAATACAGGCGCATTTGATGCAGGAATTTGAATTTTTTCTTCAGGATTTCTTGGGTTTCTTCCTTCACGAGCTTTTCTTTCTCTTGATTCAAATGTACCAAATCCTACTAATTGTACTTTTTCACCTTTTGCTAATGTTTCTTCAACAGTTTTAATGAATGCGTTTAAAGCTCTTTCGCTTTCTACTTTTGATAGCTCACTTTTTTTAGCTATACTAGTTAATAATTCAGATTTATTCATCTTTTCCTCCTTAAATTTTCAAAATAGTTAAAACCTATTTTAAATACAGTATACAGTAATATTTTTTTTATTTCAAGTGTTTTGACTGAAAAAACAGCGTTTTTTTATTAAAAATTAGTAAATTTTTACGCCCATATCCTTTTTTTGTTTTTCAAATTCTTTTTGAACTTTTTCTTGGATAATTTTGTTGGAAATTGCTGTCTTAACATTTTGTTTATTTGCATCAGTCATCTTATCTAATTCAGTAACTTTGCTGTTAAGTTTGATGATGTGATATCCAAATTCTGTCTTAACAGGTTTTGAAACTTCACCTGGTTTCATTTTCTTCAATGCATCAGAAAATTCTTTTACCATTGTAGATGATAAGAAATCACCTAATTTACCAGAATTTTGCTTAGCTGATGGATCTTCTGATTTTGCTTTGGCAACTTCATTGAAGTTCTTACCATCTTTTACTTCTTCGTAAGTTTTGTTTGCCAATTCTGATTTTGCTTTAAGCTTAGTGTCGTCCAAGTTTTTACCCTTGTCATCCTTACCAGAGAAAAGAATGTGATCTGCATTATATTGAGTATAAGTGTCTAAGTTTTTGTCAAATTCGTCTTTGATTTCTTTGTCAGATGGTTTGAAGTCTTTTTCAAATTGTTGAGAAAGTTTTTTGTTTTTCAATTGTTTTTCGATTTGTTCTTTCAAAGCTTGTTCTGTCATATTTTCTTTTTTTAGTTGTTCTTTGAACTTGTCTGCTCCACCTAATTGTTTTTGAAGCTTGTCAACTTCTGCTTGAACTTCCTTATCAGACACTTCAATTTTTTTATCTTTCATTAATTTGTTTGCGATTTTTTCGTTAATTAGCATATCAATGATTTTAGGTTGGATTTGCTTCAAAGCTTCCTTACCTTGTTCTGTATTAGGGTTGAAAATATCTTGTCCATAATACTGTTTGTAATCTTCCATTACCTTGTCCACATCTTTTTGGTAGATGTATTCTTTGCCAATCTTTGCCACTGCTCCGTCTGGTTTTTTAGAACATCCTGTTACCATTACCATCATCACAGCTAATACAATTGCTAAAAATTTCTTCATTTTTCCTCCAATTATTTCTCATTATCCTTCAAAAGTATCGATAATACTTCGATAGGATCTCTTAAATTTTTGTCCTCAAATCCCAAAATGATTTTAGGTTTTTCTGACAAATCAAATCTCATTTCTTTTTTGTAATTTTCTGTCAAGTATTTTAATGTTTCTAATGAAATTTTGTCAGGAGAAGAAAATTGCAAGAAAAGTTCTCCCTTTATTTCTTTTATACTTTCAATGGATAATTTAGCACAGAACGCTTTGATTATAGATACATCCATTATATTAACGATAGGCTTAGGAACATCTCCAAACCTGTCGATTAATTCATCAATTATTTCAGAATAATCATCTTCATCTTGAATAGATGCGATTTTTTTGTAGATATCAATCTTTGTTTCATTCTCAGAAATATAATCTTCAGGAATGTATCCATTGACTTTGATTTCGATTGTGACTGTATTCTTATTTTCAGAAATAGTCTCTCCCTTGGCTTCTCTGACTGCTTGTTCCAAAAGCTTCACATACAAATCATAACCGATTTTTGCGATGTGACCATGTTGGCTTTCTCCCAAAAGATTTCCAGCTCCTCTGAGTTCCAAATCCCTCATTGCGATTTTAAAACCAGATCCAAATTCTGTAAAGTCTTTTATTGCCATAAGTCGTTTTTCGGAAATTTCGGTCAATGATTTTTGCCCTTCATATGTGAAATAAGCAAACGAAGTTCTATCAGATCGTCCAATACGTCCCTTTAATTGATACAATTGCGACAAGCCCATCTTATCTGCATTATAAATTATCATTGTGTTGACATTTTGTATGTCAAGACCTGTTTCTATAATAGTTGTGCACAATAGTAAATCATAAATTCCATCTTGGAAGTCTAGCATTACATTTTCTAGCTCTTTTTCATTCATTCTACCATGAGCTATCGCTATGTTTAATTCAGGAACCAATTCTTTCAATTTAAATTCCATCTGATCAATATCTTCTATTCTATTATACACAAAATATATCTGTCCACCGCGGTCAAGTTCTCTGATTATTGCATCTCTTATCAAACTAGGATTGTACTCTGTAACATAAGTTGATATCGGAGTTCTGTCTTCTGGTGGTTCTTCCAATAAACTCATATCCCTAATTCCCGTCAAACCCATCTGTAAAGTTCTAGGAATTGGAGTTGCTGACAGTGTAAGCACATCTACATTTTCTCTCATAGATTTTAATTTTTCTTTGTGTCTCACACCAAATCTTTGCTCTTCATCAATTACTAATAATCCCAAATCTTTGAATTTCAAATTCTTAGACAGAATTCTATGAGTACCCACCAATAAATCTACAAGACCTCTTTGCACATCCTTCATTATTTGTTTTTGACGTGCTGGAGAGACGAATCTACTCATCATTTCAACTCTTATAGGATAATCTCTGAATCGTTCTTTAATTGTATTGAAATGTTGTTGTGCAAGAATTGTCGTCGGAACTAAGAATGCAACTTGTTTACCGTCCATTATAGCTTTAAAACAAGCTCTGATTGCAACTTCTGTTTTTCCGTAACCAACATCACCACACAATAACCTATCCATTGGTCTGTCAGATTCCATATCAGTTTTGATTTCTTCAATGGATCTTACTTGAGAATCTGTTTCTTCATAAGGGAATGAATCTTCAAACTCTCTTTGCCATTCAGTATCTTGAGAAAACTGATATCCTTTTAACTTGGCTCTTTTTGAATATAATTCAACCAAATCATCTGCCATTTCATCGACTGATTTCTTAGCTTTTTGCTTTGCCTTTGCCCAATCATTTCCACTTAATTTATTTAATGAAGGTTTTTTGATGTTGCCACCGCCGATGTATTTTTGGACCAAATTCATCTGATCCGTTGGAATCATCAGCCTGTCATTTGCTTTATATTGAATTACAATGTAATCTTTTTGTATTCCATTTACATCTATTTTTTCAATTCCCTTGTACTGACCAATCCCGTGATTTTCGTGTACCACATAATCATCGATATTCAAATCAGAATAATTGACAATATCCTGACCGGTACTTTTTTTCTTCTTACGTTTTCGAATTTGTTTTTCGCGTCCGAAAATTTCCTTATAAGTAATTATCAAATACTTAGGATCTTTTATTTCAAAACCATTTGGCAAATTCTTCTGAGTAATCAAAACCTGCGACGATTTGATATTTGCATTATAATCTTCAGCTTCAAGAGTTGGAATTCCATTAGTTAAGAACAAATCCTTGAGCATGTTTTTTCGTTCAACATTTGCCGCAAACACGATTTGCTTGAATCCCCTTAAACTGTTGGATTTGATGTTTTCAACCAAACTATCGATATTCTTGTTAAAGTTTGGCGCTTCCAATGTTTTAAGCTGATACATCGCATTTGATTCGATAAGTCTAGTTCTTTTGACCAAACTTGTAATGTTGACAGATTTTTTTGATTTTATCAATTTCAAAATATCGGAAATTGGAATAAGTGATTGTTCGTGTTTGGATAAAACTTCTCCTTTTTCAACCAAATACACGAAATCTTCCAAAAATCTTTTTTCTTTTTCCTTGTAAATATCATAACATCTGGACAAATCTTCAATCAGCATTATGCTGTCATCTAAAAAATAATCAAACACAGTATCATAATCTTTTTTTGTAAGAAAACATGATACCAAGTCGATTTCGTATTCCAAATCACTCCTGATGTATTCCATCAACTTTTCGAATTTGTCCTTGACATTGTCTACATTTTCTCCAAAAATTGGATGATTAACCCTTTTATCCAGATTTTTCTGAATAGAATTGATTATGGATTCTTTCTTTGATTCTTCAATAATAAGTTCGCTGCAACTAATGATGTCGATGAACTTGCAATCTTCAATTGATCTTTGAGTTGATACTTCAAAAAACCTCATAGAATCTATCTCGTCATCGAACAATTCAATTCTCACAGGAAATCTGCTGTGTACTGGAAAAATATCTACAATTCCACCTCTTATGGCAAATTGTCCCTTGGATTCTATGGTGTCTACTCTTTCGTACTTCAACACCTTCAACTTTTCTTGAAGTTCTTCCAAATTTATCAAATCAGTATCTTTGATTGTAAATGCGTATTTTTTTGCAACGGATTTTTTTGTGATTTTCTTCGTTAAAGCATCAAATGTAGTAACTATGATGAATTTTTCGTTGTTTAATAATTTGAACAACACATTTACTCTTTGATCTTCTGCATTATCGTCCAGTGATCTTGCGTTGTACAAGTTAAGTTCTCTGCTTGGAAAAAATTCGCAAATATTATCTTCAATATCATTGAGATATTCTGTCAAATTTCTTGCTCTCATATTGTCTTCTACAACTACGACAAGAGGTTTATCTATGTTTTTGGATGTTGCATACACGAAACTTGCAAAAGCTTCCTTAATGACACCGTGAATGTAAATAGACGAATTATCAGATGATAAAGAATTTAAATATCCCTGAAATTCTGTGTTATCCTCGTAAATTTTAGTTAGAAAATTCATATCAAGCTTTTCCCATTGAAGTTGTTCATAGCATAATCGACATTTTCTTCTACTATTTTGATAGCCGCATCACTTGACATGTCAATTTCTTTTTCTAAAACTTCGAATTCCTTCTTGCTAAATTGCGACAACACAAAATCCTTCAAATCGTAATTGTTGTCATTTTGACCGACAGATACCTTTATTCTTGCAAAATCTTGAGATTGAATAAGATATATAATGGATTTTAACCCATTGTGAGTTCCTGCGGAGCCTTTCTTTTTTATCCTAATAGTTCCGAAAGGAATATCAATGTCATCGCAAATAACAATGAGATTTTCTGCTGATAAATTATAATAATTAAAACAATCCAAGATAGCTTTTCCAGAATCATTCATATACGTTGAAGGTTTCATCAAAATCACTTTTTCGTTTCCGATAAATCCCTCACCAATCAACGATTTGAATTTTAATTTGTTCACCTTAATATTCAATTTTTTTGCCAAATCATCTATAACCATAAATCCGGCGTTGTGTCTTGTGTATTCGTACTTACTTCCTGGATTACCCAGTCCTGCGATTAAATACATATAATCATTCCATTTCTATCTTTTTTTCTTATAAACCCAATCTTTTTTGTTTTCTTGGCGGCTTCTTCCAATTGAAAGTGCACCTTCTTCAACATCCTCAGTAATTGTAGTACCACAAGCAATGAAGCTGTCCTTTTTCAAAGTCACAGGAGCAATCACATTTGAATTAGAACCGACAAACACATTGTCTTCAACCACAGATCTGTGCTTGTTCTTGCCATCGTAATTCACGAAAATTACTCCACAACCTATGTTGATATTTTCCTTCAAATCACTATCTCCAACATAAGCCAAGTGACCTGCTTTTGTTTTATTGCCAACAGTTGAGTTTTTGATTTCAACAAAGTTTCCAATATGAACATTTTCTTTCAAAACGCTGTTTGGTCTCAAATGAGCAAAAGGTCCGATGTCCGTATTTTTTCCTACGACAGAATTTTCGATGTATGATGATTTAATAACCACGTTGTCATCGATTTTAGAATCCACAATTTCACAATCGCCTTTAATTAAACAATCGCTGCCTATTTCAGTGTTTCCGTAAATCCTGCAAGGTCCAATAATCACAGTGTCCCTTCCTATTTTTACGGATGGTTCTATGATTACAGAATCTGCATTTGAAATTACAACGCCATCTTCCATGTATTTTTCATTAACTCTTTGTTTCAAAATTTCTTCACAGAAATACAATTGGGCTTTTGTATTTATTCCATAAGTTTCGTTTACATCAGAATGTTTAAATGTTTTGATAATTTTGCCGTCATTTCTGATGATTTCGAAAATATCTGTCAAATACATCTCGCCTTTTGAATTATCTGTACCGATTTTTTCAATCGACATCTTCAACACATCGCCGTTTACAATCATCATGCCGCTGTTGAATTCTTTTATTAATAATTGCTCATCATTGCAGTCTTTTTGCTCAACGATTTTGAGCAAATTACCATTTTCGTCCTTTACAATTCTTCCATATCCAAATGGATCGTCGATTTCACTTGTAAGAACTGTTGCAACGGAATTTTGTTGTTCATGGAAATCAAAAAACTTCTTCAACGTTTCTTGCTTTATTAATGGAGTATCTCCCGTTAAAATAATAACTTTATCGTCGTCATTTATTTCATCCAAACATAATTTAACGGCATATCCTGTTCCATAAGGATATTGCTCTCCTATATTTTGTTTTACTAGATGAATACTTTCATCTAAGTTTTCTCTTAAAATATCGTAATTATTTCCGCCGACTACTATTTTTTGATCCACAAAATCACAAGCATCCATGACATAATCAATCATAGTCTTGTTCAAAAGTTTGTGTAAAACTTTTGAGTTGTGAGATTTCATTCTAGTGCCTTCTCCGGCAGAAAGTATAATAGCTTTCTTCATTATTCATCTCCTAAAAAATTATCACTACCATTATACTATAAAACAGGAATTTTTGAAGCATATAATGTTAAAATAAGTCAAAGATGTCAAATTATTTCCCAAAATTTGATATAATGTATGTGGTGATTATATGAAAAAATTTATATTAGTATTTTTAACATTAACAATGTTAGTTGGCTGTTCTCAAAACAAAACTGAAAATAAACCAGTTCCAAAAGATCCAGCACCACAGGTAAATGAAAATGCTGAATCTTCGTCTAAAGATTTTGAGAAACACGAAGCCACACTTTATGACAAATTTGACACAGTAATAAGATATAGTTTGTATACAAAATCTGAAAAAGAATTCAATGAGTATTCCAAGTTTATCAACGATGAATTTGACAGACTTCACAAACTATACAGCACTTACGAAAATTTTGATGGCGTGGATAACGCAAAGACAATCAACGATAACGCAGGAATTAAACCTGTAAAAGTCGACAAGGATTTGTTTGATTTAATCAAATGGTCAGTAGAAGATTATTCCAAATACAATAAGAAAACAAACATCGCATTTGGTTCTGTAACTGATTTGTGGAAAAAATACAGAGACAATGCTCTTGAAAAGAAAAAAATTGAAATACCATCAGCAGATGTTTTGAAAGAAAAAAATCTTCACACAAGTATCGACAACATCGTTTTGGATGAACAAAATAGCACAGTTTTCTTGAAAGATAAAGATTCAAGACTTGACTTGGGAGCTACTGCAAAAGGATACGCCACAGAAAAAATAGCCCAAGAAGTAGAAAAACGTGGACTAAAATCAGGAATTATTTCAGCAGGTGGAAACGTCAGAACAATTGGAAAACCAATTATAAAAGGAAAAGACAGCTGGGTAGTTGCAATCCAAAATCCTAATTTGAATGAAGAACCAGAGAAACAATACGTCGCAATCTTGAAAATACCAGAAACAACATCTATGGTTACAAGTGGTGATTACCAAAGATTTTACGTTTACAACAACAAAAAATACCACCACATAATTGATCCAGATACACTTAATCCAGCGGATCATTTTAAATCAGTGACAATCGTCACAAAAGATTCTGGACTTGCAGATTTCCTATCTACAACAGTATTTGTCATGAATTACGAAGAAGGAAGAAAATTGGTGGACTCTATCGATGGAGTTGAAGCATTTTGGGTATTAGAAAACAACGACATCAAATACACTGACGGCTTAAAAGACATTATGGAACTAGAACAATAGAATTATTCAATAAAATAGTATGATATTTTATTGAATATGTGGTAGAATATTATTGTTATTAAATCAAACATAAGGAGGAATTTTATGCACCCAATGATAAAAAGATTTGTGGATTCAGAATTTTTAGATGAACAACAAGCAGAATTCATCGAAAAAGCAATTGAAAACCACGAAAATATTATTATTTCAGGACATAGATCAACAGGAATCAGACAATTATTAGCTATTATGATGGGAATTGCTAAGAAACAATTCAAATCAGTACAAGTTAAAGGATTAGAAAGCATGGACGAAGATGCTGAATACTATTTAATTCATGGTATCGACACAGAAGAATTCGAAGATATCGTTCAAAAAGCATTCGATAAACCAAATTCTTCACTAATCACAATTAAAGAACCAGAACACCCATACTCAATTATGAAAATAATGAAAAAAGGTGGAAAAAATTCAGGAGATTACACAAAAGTTGTAAACTTCCTAGAAGCTCGTAAAATCGATGGCGTTCCATTCATGATTAGTACAACAAAAATGACTTATAATGAAAAACATGGAATCGACAAGGATAAAGTAGAAAGATTCAAAGCTTTCTAATAATTGATTAATTAAATTAAGAGATAACTCGTTGTGAGTTATCTCTTTTTTTGTTTAATAAAAAAACTGATGAAACACACGTTTCACCAGTTAAAAATTTATTATCTATTTTATTGTCTATTAATCAGGAATAAATGAACCTTCTGATTTGTCGTTTTCAAGCATATCTTTTAATGTATACCATGAAAGAACTGCACATTTTACTCTTGCTGGTAATGTGGATATGCTTTGGAAGCAAACTGCATCTTTCAGAACTTTTAGTTCTTTTCTGTCAGTGATTTCTCCTTTTATCATGGATATGAATTTGTTGCACAAGTCTATTGCATCACTTACTGATTTTCCTTTGATTACATCGCACATTATGGATGTGGATGCTTGTGATATGGCACATCCCATTCCAGTGTATGCAATGTCTTCGATTGTATCATCTTGAACTTTTAGTTGCAATGTGATTTCATCTCCACAGCTTGGATTGTGTCCCAACTCACAATGAGTTGGATGTTCCAATTCACGTCTGTTTGATTTATCCCTGCTTTTTTCCAATATTAATTCTGTATATAAACTACCTAGTTCCAATTCTCATCAATCTCCTTACGTCTTCAAGATGTTCAATGAAAAAGTCAACTTCTTCAAATGTATTATAGAATGCAAAGCTTGCTCTGCATGAGAAATTTGTCTTCAAATATCTGTGAAGTGGTTGTGCACAATGGTGTCCACTTCTAATTGCAATTCCGTAACTATCCATAATACTTGCAACATCATGTGGGTGAGCTTCTTTGAAGTTAAAATCTAAAACTGGTGATCTATGAGTGTCACTTGTTGTGTATACATCGATGATGTCGGATTTTTGTTTGATTTTGTCATAAGCATAATCCATTAATGCTTTTTCATAATCTCTAATATTTTCTATTCCGATTTTTTCGATGTAATCTATCGCTGTTATTAATGATTTTACCGCTCCTACATCTTGTGTTCCTGCTTCAAACCTTCCTGGAGCATCCAAGTATGATGATTTATCTTCAAACACATATTCAATCATATCTCCACCGTACAAGAAAGGCTTTAAGTTGTTCAATAATTCTTTCTTTCCATAAAGTATTCCAACTCCCATTATGCTAAGCATTTTGTGACCTGAAAATACTAAGAAATCACAACCTAATTGTTGTACATCAACTTTGTTATGTGGAATATATTGTGCAGAATCCACGATGCATATACAATCTTTGTTAATTGATTTAACGTATTTTATCATTTTTTCGACATCTGGCATAGTTCCCACTACGTTTGATGCTTGTGTTATTGAGAAAATTTTCGTTTTTTCAGTGATTGTTTTCTTGAATTCTTCAAAATCCAATTGCATATTTTCTTTGTCAACATACATGTATTTTAATTTTGCATGTGTTTTTTTGCACACTTCCTGCCAAGTTACTAAATTACTGTGGTGTTCCATTATTGATATGACTATTTCATCGTCTTCTTTTAAATATTCATAGCCGTACGAATAAGCTAATAAATTTAAAGATTCTGTGGTGTTTCTTGTGAACACTACTTCTGAAGAATCTGCTGCATTGATGAATTTGGCGATTTTTTCTCTTCCAGATTCGTATACATCTGTAGATAAAACGCTCAATGTGTGTGCTCCTCTGTGAGGATTTGCATTTTCGTATTTGTAAAATTCACTTACGCTATCTATGACTTGAATCGGTTTTTGGCTGGTAGCTGCATTGTCCAAATAAACTATCGGATTTTTGTATTCTTTATCCAAATACAAAAAGTCCTTTCTTATATCTTCTACTTGTTTTTTATCTAACATCCAATTCCCTCTTTGCCATTTTTTCTCTGATGAATGAAAGTAGTTTGTTTTCCAAGTTTTCGTCATCTAATCTGCTTAATGATTCGCTAAATTTGGATTCAACTATCATACTTTCTGCTACATCTCTGGATATAGCACGGTTCATTATATAAAATAGCATATCGGCATCTATCTTACCTGCACTTGCTGCGTGATTACCTATAACGTCGTCTTCTCCTGCTAAAAGTATTGGAACTGACAAGCTTTTTGCATCATCTGATAACAATACTGCGTATTCTTCTTCTGTTCCTGTAGATCCCATGGATCCTTTTTTGAAATCAAGAGTTGACTTGAAGTTTTTATAAGATGTTTCTTTTAATGCACCATTTACGATACATGAAGATTTGGATTCTTTGCCGAAATGATTGATTTCATAAAGCATATTCAATGAATTATCTCCATGTGTGAAGTAAATACTGTTGATATCCAAGTTAGAATGTTTGCCATTCAAATTAGCTTTAGTATTGACATAATTGTCCTTGCTTCCTAATTCGTATTGGCTTAGGATGACGTTACTTTCTTCATCTAAGTTTAATATAACTGATTCCAATGCTGTGGTGTTTTTTTCTGTTTGAATAACAAAAACTTCCACATTGCTATTTTCTTTGGCATTGATTTCTATTACTGAACTTCTGAATTTCTTATTTTCGTCATTGTCTCTATAATCAAGTACAACTCTTAAGCTTGAGTTCTTTTCGGCTACAATTTTGTGAGTATCCAACAAAATATCATATTCTCTGTCAGTTACCAAATCGATAACTCCGAAATCTTTTACTTGATTTTCTTCTGTTCTATATTTTTTGAATAGATTTCCCGATTTTTCGTTCATATCCAAAGCTTCTTGACACACGCCAAAATCTTTGTTGTCTAATGATTCTACTGGATCAGAGTCTATTCTGTATTCTTTTATATCTATATCTGGAAGATTGATTTCTGTATCGTTAACTTTCAAATATTTGAAAGTTTTAAATCCCAGTTTATTGCCTTTAATTTGTTCCATATACAACTCCTATCCTATGCTTCCTTCTAATTCAAGATTAATTAAATTATTCATCTCAACCGCATATTCCATAGGTAATTCCTTAGCTATTGGTTCCGCAAATCCACGAACTACCATTGATTTTGCTTCTTCTTCTGGAATACCTCTTGTCATCAAGTAGAAAATAACTTGATCATCTATCCTACCGATAGATGCTTCATGTCCCAAATCGACATGTTTATTTCCTATTTTTACAACTGGAATTGTATCTGATCTACTTTCATTATCTAACATTAACGATTCACAACTTACTGATGATTTTGAATCGTAAGCATTTTCTTTTATGTCTACTAAACCTCTGTAAACACTGATTCCACCTGATTTAGAGATAGACTTGCTGTTTACATAGCTTGTTGTGTGAGGGGCTGCGTGAATCATAACAGCACCTGTGTCTAAGTTTTGGTCACGTCCTGCAAATGAAATACCAGTGTACTCACTGCTTGCACCTTCTCCCTTTAAGACACTTGAAGGATAAAGCATGGAAACCGCTGATCCAAATGAACCAGAAACCCATTCAACCTTACCATTTTTTTCAATGATTGCTCTTTTTGAGTTTAAGTTGTACATATTTCGTGACCAGTTTTCGATTGTTGAAAATCTAAGAGTAGCATTTTCTCCAACAAAAATTTCAACTGCACCAGCATGTACATTTAGTGCGTTATATTTTGGAGCTGAGCAACCTTCAATGAAGTGACAATAACTGTCATCTTCTACGATAATCATTGTATGTTCGAATTGACCCGCTCCTGGAGCATTCAATCTGAAATAACTTTGAAGCGGGATTTTAACATCTACTCCTTTTGGAACATACACAAATGATCCACCTGACCACACTGCATAGTGAAGAGCTGCGTATTTGTGTAATCTTGGTGTGATTGATTTTGCAAAGTATTGTTTTACAATATCTTCGTGTTCTTTAAGAGCTGTATCAAAATCTGTATAAATAACCCCTTGGTCTACCAAAGATTGTTGAATGTTGTGATACACAACCTCACTATCGTATTGTGCACCAACACCGCTAAGCATCATTTCTTTTTCAGCTTCTTGAATACCTAACTTATCGAAAGTATCTCTGATTTCATCAGGAACTGTATTCCAGTCGCTTGATCTATCAGCATCAGGTCTGATGTATGTTGTGACCTTATTCATATCAACTACACTCAAATCAGGTCCCCATTCAGGATCTTCTGAATTGTAGAATATTTCAAGAGCTTCCAATCTTTTTTCGAGCATCCATTGAGGTTCATTTTTTTCTTCTGAAATCTGTCTTACAATTTCAGGAGTCAAGCCCTCTTCAGTTTTTCTTCTAAAAGTAAATTTATTCTTGATGTCATAGATACCTCTATCCATTTCATCGACTTGAGTCTTCTTTTTAGGTGCCATTATTTCACCTCTTCTCTAATCCAATTGAATCCTTTTTCTTCAATTTGATCTAAAAGTTCGCTAGAACCTTCTTTTACAATCGTGCCATCCATGATTACATGAACGAAATCTGGCTTAATTTCTTTTAAGATTTCCTTGTGATGTGTGATTACAATAACTGAATTATTGTCATGTAAGAATTCCTTTACACCTTTTGATACAGTTCTAACAGCATCAACATCAAGACCAGAATCTGTTTCATCAAGGATTGCTAGTTTTGGTTGTAGCATTAACATTTGTAGGATTTCGTTCTTCTTTTTTTCACCACCAGAAAAACCGACATTCAAATATCTGGAAGAATATCCATGATTAAACTCAAGTATATCCATATTATCTTCCAGTTCTTCTCTGAATTCTAAGAATCCTATATTTTCATCAGTTGTTGCTATTTTTGCAGATCTGATGAAGTTTTCTACACTAATGCCTGAAACTTCCATTGGATTTTGGAAAGACATAAAAATACCTTTTTTGGCTCTTTTATCTGTTGATAAATCCATAATACTTTCACCATCAAGTAAAATATCACCTGAAGTAGTTTCATATTGTGGATTGTTCAAAATAACATTGGCTAAAGTTGATTTACCAGAACCATTTGGTCCCATAATAACGTGAACTTCACCATAGTTTATATTTAAATTTATGTTTTTTAATATTTCTTTATCTCCTACCCTTGCGGATAAGTCTTTAATAGTTAATAAATTTTTTGACATAATAACCTCCTTACAGTTATGTAATAAATATATATATATAAGAGATCCTTATGTCCTACTATATTATACACGAAAAAAGCAAAATAGTTAAGCCTTTAAACAAAAACCTACTATTTTACTACGCAATTTCGTCTTCGTCTATAAACTCCGAATAAACTTCCTTGAAATTCATCGAACTGTCGAATTTTTCGCTAGACAAATTCCAATTCACAATCTCATGTAATTCTACGAATTCATGATCGTTCAAATCCTCTTGAATTAAATCTACATATTCCAAACATTTGTCTTTTAATTCATCAATGCTTTCCATTTCTATAAGAACAATATCTTCTTCATATATAGACACATCTGTCTTGTATTTCAAAATCATTTTTACAGAATAAATTTGCTTCAAATCTTTCTCCTCCTCAACACTCCCATATTTTATACTAATTAATTCATTGTGTAAATAGTAAAACCGAAAAATTTAGATTTTTTAGGCGTTTTTTAAGAATTTATTTATTTTTCCTAATTTAAAAGCGATAGTTCTCACTACCGCTTTCAAATTTATATATTTCAAATCTCACGCAAATTAAGGAAGGAAAAAACGTGATACCTTATTTTTGTTGTAAAGTACTAAACTCAATATCCAAATCTTTCGTATTGCCATCTCTATAGACAGTTATCTTGCCTTTTTGTTGTGGTCTAACTTCAAGCAATGCCTTCTTCAAAGAACTCATCGTATTGATTTCTTTACCGTTAACTTTTGTAATTATATCTCCTCTAGTTACTCCAGCTTTTTGTGCAGAAGATCCTCTGACAACTTCCACTACATAAATTCCCTTGTCTATGGATAATTTTTGACCAGTAGCTTGTTGAAATGTTTTTACATCAACTCCACTAATTCCAAGCTTAACTCCTTCAAAAGAACCACCAGAAACTATATTGTCTACAATAGTTTTGGCTACGTTAATAGGAATAGTAAATCCGATTCCTTCTGCAGAAGCTTTTGCAGTATTTATACCAATTAGTTTTCCTTCTTGGTCGAAAAGTCCACCACCACTATTTCCTGAGTTTATGGCAGCGTCTGTTTGCATCAAACCATCCATTTGTAGACCATTTTGTAAAGTGATTGTTCTGTCTTTGCCTGAAATATATCCACTAGTCAATGTTGATTGCAAATCCAATCCCAATGGATTACCAATAGCAATCGCCTTGTCTCCAATTTGAACCTTGTCGCTATCTCCCATTTCAACTGGTTTTAATCCAGTCATATCAGTTTTAATTACCGCAAGATCCAAAGTTGTGTCATACCACAATAATTTCGCAGATGATTTCTTGCCATTTGTAAGTAAGACTTCGATTTTTTCTGCTTTACCATCTTGTACAACGTGTGCGTTAGTTAAAATATATCCATCTTTGCTAACAACAACACCGCTTCCAACACCTTCTACAACTCTGCCTTGGAAAAACATATTTTCTTGAACACCTACAGTTGTTATACCAACTACAGAATCCAAAGATTTCTTGGCTACGGCATTTTCGGTAGACACACTATTGTTTTTTATAGAAATAGTACTACTTTCAACTTGACCATTTTGGTTAATAGTCTCAGTAATACCAGTCATATTTTTTGCTACGAAATAGCTCATAACCAAAGAATATATTAGTAAAAATATTGTGAGAGCTTTTAACCAACCGATTTTAGGTTTATTCTTAGCTATTTCTTCTTTTATCATATTTTCGACTTTTCTTTCGCTCAAGCCGTCCCTTCTTTTTTTAATATAATCGTTGTATTCAGAGTATGGGTCTCTGTCCATATCTACACCTCCATATTTGATACTTATACTTTATCAAGCAAATGTGTTTTAACTGTGAGTAAAACAGCGTAAAAGTTTACGAAAAATCAAACTTTATATTTGACTTTCTGTAAACATTAAAAAATCCCCGTATTAATTTCTCTCGGAAATTAAATACGAGGATTCAATTTATTTGTTAGGGTTTGGCGTATTGATAGATAAACCTTCTAATTGTTCGACAGAATCCATAAACACTTCACTAATAGTTGGGTGAGCGTAAATCATTGCTGATAAACCTTCAACTCCAACGTTATTGTTCATCGCAATTGCTGCGAAGTGAATTAATGTGGATGCATCGTGGCCAATTATGTGGCAACCTAAAATCTTAGATAAATCCTTTGTAGCAACTATCTTTACAAAACCTTCTGTAGCATTCAAACTTAATGCCTTACCGTTAGCTTGATACATAAATTTGCTTGTTACATAATCGATGTTTTGTTCTTTTGCTTTTTCTTCAGTTAAACCTACAGATGCAATTTCAGGAACAGTAAATACAACTGCTGGAACTATATCCATGTTGATATTTTTTTCTTTTCCTGAAAATTCTCTCACAAGATTTTTACCTTGATTACTTGCAACGTGAGCTAATTGAGTGTTCTTGTACACACAATCGCCAATGGAATAAATACCTTCGACATTTGTTTGAAGATTTTCATCGACAACAATAGCATTTTTTTCAGTTTTAATATCTGTGTTTTCAATTCCTAGATTATCTATATTGCTGCTTCTTCCACTTGCTACAAGAACGTAATCCGCATAAGTTTCTTCGAATTTATCTTTGCCAACTTTTTGACTAATGATTTTAAGTCTTCCGTCTTCTTCAACAATTTTTTTAGCATATACTCCTGTTACAAACTTCAAAGTATCGCTTTTCAAAATTGATTTTAGACGTTTTTGGATTTCGCCATCTTCAGTTTTCAACAATTTGTTACCAACTACAGTAACTTCTGTTCCAAATTGTGAATAGATTGATGCAAATTCCATTCCTATTACGCCAGTTCCAATAACAACCATTGATTTTGGAATTTCTTCTAATTCCAAAAGTCCAGTTGATGTCAAAACTTTAGGATGGTCGATACCTTCAATATTTGTTGGCTTATAGTCTTTGGATCCAGTAGCTATGATAATTTTATCAGCTGTAAGTTCTTTGGTTTCTCCTTCCAAAGTCTTCACAATAACTGTTTTATTATCCTTAAAGCTAGCTTCTCCTCTAATAAAAGTTAAATTATCGTAAGTTTTGAAAAGGTATTCAACACCACTTCTAAGTCTTTCGATAATTTCCGTTTTCCTTTGTTTAATTTTATCGGCTAATAATTTATGGTCATTAACTTCAATTCCAAAAGTTTCTGATTCTTTAATTTCTTTGTACAAATCAGCAATTTTCCATAAAGTTTTAGTAGGTATACATCCTCTGTTCAAGCATGTACCACCTACTTCAGCTTTTTCGATTAAAGTTACATTTAAACCGAGCTGGCATGCCCTGATGGCTGTTTCATAGCCACCAGGTCCAGCGCCGATAATAATGATATCTTTAGTCATTATTCTCCTTTTTTGTAAGTCAATATTAACTTCTTAGCAGCTTCTGTTTCATCCGGTCTTCTAACAACAGTTGAAATAGGTGCTTCTAATAATATATCTTTGTTTTCTCTTGCTTCTTGTGCAATTTGTTTCATTGCAGCTACGAATTCGTCAAGAGTTTGTTTTGGTTCAGTTTCAGTAGGTTCTACCATTAATGCTTCATGAACGATTAATGGGAAGTATACTGTTGGTGGATGGAATCCCATATCTAACAGTCTCTTAGCTACATCCAATGTCTTAACTTGACCATCGCAATCATCCTTTAATCCGCCTAATACGAATTCATGTTTACAGATAAAGTCATGTGGTAAGTTGTAATCGTCTTTTAATTGAGCTTGTAGATAGTTTGCATTTAATACTGCTGTAGTAGATGCACATTTCAATCCGTCACTACCCATAGTTAGGATATAAGTCAATGCTCTCATTAAAATTCCGAAGTGACCTTGGAAATCTTTCATTCTACCAATAGAATGTTCCATACTGTAATCTAAGAAATATTTATCTCCATCTTTTTCAACGATTGGTTTTGGTAAATAATCTCTTAAGAATTTCTTAACACCTACAGGACCTGCACCTGGACCTCCACCACCGTGTGGTGTAGAGAATGTTTTGTGAACATTGAAGTGGATTGCATCGAATCCCATGTCCCCTGGTCTAGCATGTCCTAAAATAGCGTTAGCATTTGCTCCATCGTAGTATAGTAATCCGCCAGCTTCGTGAACTATTTCAGCGATTTCTTTGATTTTAGTTTCAAATAAACCTAAAGTGTTAGGGTTAGTTAACATCAAACCAGCTGTTTTTTCGTTTACAACTTTTCTTAAGTCTTCAACGTCAACTACACCATTTGCGTTTGATTTAACTTCTACTACTTTGTAGCCTGCCATTGCAGCTGTTGCAGGGTTAGTACCGTGAGCTGAGTCTGGAACTATGATTTCATTCTTTTCAGAATTACCATTAACTTCGTGGTATTTTTTGAAGATTGTAATAGCAGTGATTTCACCATGAGCACCTGCTGCTGGTTGTAATGTCATATAATCCATTGCAGAGATTTCGCATAGTGATTTTTGTAAAGTATACATTGCTTCCAATGCACCTTGAACTTGATAGTCATCTTGTTTTGGGTGAAGACGAGCAAGTTTTGGGTTTGCTATGATTTCTTCATTTATTTTAGGGTTGTACTTCATTGTACAAGATCCTAATGGATACATACCTGTATCTACGCCGAAGTTTAGAGTTGAAAGATTAGTATAGTGACGAACTACGTCAACTTCACTAACTTCTGGTAAATCTAATTCTTCATTTGATAATAATTCTTCAGGAATTAAGTTATCTTTTTCTTCTACGTCTAATTCAGGAAGTTTATATCCAGTTCTACCTGGTTGTGATAATTCAAATATTAACTTGTTATAAGCCATATTATAATACCTCCTTAACTGCTGCTACAAAATTGTCCATTTCTTCTTTTGTTCTCTTTTCTGTTACAGCAATAATTAAACCATTGCCACATCCATCTGTAGCTTCTTTAATGCTAATTCCAGCTAAGAATCCTTTATCAAATAATGCTTTCTTAACTTCTTCAGTGTCTTTGTCAAAACCGATAGTGAATTCATCAAAGAATGGTTTTTCACTAAGAACTTTAACTTTGTCTATTTTCTTCAATTCTTCAAATAGATAGTGAGCTTTTTGTAATGATTGAGTTGCTACTTCTTTAATACCAGCTTTACCTAAAAGTGATAAATAAATACTTGCTGCAAGTAAGTTAACACCTTGGTTTGAACAGATATTTGAAGTTGCTCTATCACGTTTAATGTGTTGTTCTCTTGCTGAAAGTGTTAAAACGAATGATCTCTTACCGTCTTCGTCAGTAGTTTCTCCTACTACACGGCCAGGGAATTTTCTAACAAATTCATCAGTAAAACACATATATCCTAAATAAGGTCCACCATATTGTAAGTTAACTCCGAATTGTTGAGCTTCACCTACAACAACGTCAACATTATATTCAGATGGTTTCTTCAACAAACCTAAACTCATAGGATCTGCTGACATTATCAAGTAGTTTTTCTTGATAGAGTGAGTTAACTCTTCATATTTTTTAACATCTTCGATATATCCGTAATAGTTTGGAGATTGAACGATAACTGTACCTACTTCGTCAGTCATCATTTTTTCCAATTCGTCCATATCTGTTAGTAAATCTTTCATTGGGATAAATTCTACTTCAACTTTTCTATCGTGACAATATGTCAACAATATTTCTTTTGCTGAAGGGCTAACAGTATCAGCGCATAGAATTTTTGATTTTTTGGACTTTTGGATAGTCATCAAAGCTGCTTCTGTGATAGCTGTTCCGCCATCGTATAAAGAAGCGTTTGATATTGGCATACCAGTAAGGTTTGCCATCATTGTTTGATATTCAAAAATATAGGAAAGAGTACCTTGGCTTATTTCTGGTTGGTATGGTGTATATGAAGTGTAGAATTCACTTCTGCTTGCCATTGCTGGAATAACAGAAGGAACGTATCTATCATAAGCTCCACCACCTAAGAAACAAACCTTATCATCAGTAGATGTGTTCTTAGCAAAAATTTCGTCGAAATATCTTCTAACTTCAACTTCACTTTTTGCTTTTGGTATGTTAAGTTCTCCTTTGAATTGAACATTTTCAGGAATATCTGAATATAGTTCATCAGTAGAGGAAATGCCAATTGTTTTTAGCATTTCCTCAATTTCTTGATCAGTAATTGAGATGTATGGATACATTATAATTCTCCTAAGAATTTTTCGTATTCATCAGCAGTCATTAATTTAGATTCATCGAAGTCTTCGAATTTAACCTTAGCAATCCAGCTTTCGTATGGAGCTTTATTGATGTTACCTGGTTCATCATCTAATTCTTCATTAGCTTCTACAATTGTACAAGCAAATGGAGTGTAAACTTCTGATGCTGCTTTTACAGATTCAACACTTGCTACAGATTCTTCTGCATCAATTTCATCATCAACATCTGGTAATTCAACGTATACGATGTCTCCTAAACTGTCTTGTGCATAATCTGCAAGACCAATTTCATAAACGTCTCCGTCTACTTTAATCCATTCATGATCTTTTGTGTAAAATAAATCTTTTGCTACTTCTGCCATTTTCTTTTCCCCCTATTTTCTATCCAAAAATTTTCTTTTAACAACTGTTGCTTTAGCTGGTTTATTTCTGATAACAATATCAACTTCATCACCTAATGCTACAGCTGATTTATCTACAAATGCATTTGCTAAACATACGCCCAATGTTGGTGAAAGGTATCCTGTAGTTACTTTACCGATAGTTTTACCATCTTTTTGAACTTCAGCACCTTGTCTTGCAATACGTTTGCTTTGCATTTCGATACCAATAAGTTTCTTGTCGATTCCGGCATCAACTTTTTCTTGAGTTTTAGCTTTACCAACGAAGTCGTCTTTGTCCATTTTAACTGCAAATTTCAAGCCAACTTCTAATGGAGATACTTCATCTGCAAGTTCATTTCCATATAAAGGCATTGCTGCTTCAAATCTCAATGTATCTCTACATCCAAGACCACATGGTTTAACACCTAAGTCTTTTCCTTTTTCTAATAATTCATTCCATAAGTCTACAACTGCTTCTGCAGTTGCATAAACTTCGAATCCATCTTCACCAGTATAACCAGTTCTAGAAATTAATACATCATATTCTTTGTATTTAATGTCTTTTACAAAATGATAGTATTCAATTTTTGAAAGATCAAATTCAACTAATCTTTGTAATAATTCTTCAGCCTTAGGACCTTGAATAGCGATTTCTGCAACAGAGTCGCTGATGTTTTTAAGTTCAACATCGAACTTATCTACATATTTAGAGATATGTTTAAAGTCCTTTTCAGTGTTGGCTGCGTTAGGAACCATTAAAAAGTCTTCATCGTTGTTTTTGTAAACTAATAAGTCATCAACCATTCCGCCATCTTCATGTAATAATAAAGAATATTGGATTTGTCCATCTGCACATTTAGTGTAATCATTAGTGCAAACATAGTTGATGAATTTTAAAGCGTCTTTGCCTTTTACAGTAAATTCACCCATGTGGCTTACATCAAATAAACCAACGTTGTTTCTTACTGCTTCGTGTTCTTGTTGCAATCCTTCATAATCAACTGGTAAGTAAAAACCAGCGAAGTCAACAACTTTTCCACCTAATTTTTTGTGTTCCTCATATAGAGGAGTTTTTTTTGTACTCATAAGCATCTCCTTTTACTTATAATCCTTTTCATAACTATTGTACCATAAAAGTTATTAGTATTTGTAACAAAATTTATTAATTCTGATAATAAATAAGCCTGAATTTATAGAAAATTTTTATAAATCATAATAAATTTACACAAATTCAGGCTTTAATTTTTTTCTAGAATAATCCTACAACTGTACCATCATCTAAAACATCGCAGTTTTCTGCTGAAGGTACTTTTGGTAAACCTGGCATTGTCATTACAGAACCTAATAGTGCAACAACAAATCCAGCGCCTCTTGAGATTTTGAAATCACTTACTGTGATTGTAAATCCAGTTGGAGCTCCGATTAATTTTTTATTATCAGAGAATGAGTATTGAGTCTTAGCCATACATACTGGATAATTGTCTAATCCTAATTCTTTGATTTGTTTTAATTTCTTCTTAGCTTTTGCACTAAATTCTACGCCGTCAGCTCTGTAGATTTCTTTTGCAATCTTTTCGATTTTTTCTTTGATTGGTAATTCAAGGTCATATAAGAATTCAAATTCGTTTTCTTCTTTTGTATTTTCAACAACGTATTCTGCTAATTCTTTTGCACCTTCGCCACCTTTAGCCCATACATCACAGAAAATAGCTCTTGTTCCGTCTGCTTCAACCAATTCAGTTAATTTCTTAATTTCAGCATCAGTATCATTTGCGAATCTATTGATTGCTACTACTACTGGAACTTTGTATTTCTTCATGTTTTCGATATGACGTTTAAGGTTAGCATATCCTTTTTCTAAAGCTTCTACATTTTCAACTTTGTAATCTTCTGCTTCCCCGTGATGTTTTAATGCTTTGATTGTAGCTACGATACATACCATATTTGGATGTAAGTCGTTTCTACATTTGATATCGAAGAATTTTTCGGCTCCTAAGTCAGCACCGAAACCTGCTTCTGTAACAACATAATCTCCAAGCTTTAATCCTAATTTTGTAGCTATTACAGAGTTACATCCGTGTGCAATGTTGGCAAATGGTCCACCATGAATAATTGCTGGAGTATGTTCTAATGTTTGAACTAAGTTTGGCTTGATAGCTTCTTTCATGATTAATGCTACAGCACCATCAGCTTTAACGTCTTTTGCGTAAACTGGTTTACCTTCTTTATCAAAAGCTATAAGAATGTTTCCAACTCTTTCTTTTAAGTCTTTTAAATCTTTTGCAAGACATAAAATAGCCATGATTTCACTTGCAACAGTTATTTCGAAACCATCTTGACGCATAACTCCGTTACCTTTTGAGCCAACGCCAATAACTATATCTCTCAATTCACGTTCGTTCATATCCATACATCTCTTAATTAAGATTTGTTTTGGATCGATGTTTAACGCATTACCTTGGTGAATGTGGTTATCCATCATTGCGCAAATTAAGTTGTTTGCAGTAGTGATTGCGTGGAAGTCACCTGTGAAGTGCATGTTGATTTCATCCATCGGAACTACTTGTGCATATCCACCACCAGCTGCTCCACCTTTCATACCAAAGTTTGGTCCTAAAGATGGTTCTCTTAAAACTGAGATAGCATTTTTGCCAATTTTATTAAGTCCCATTGCCAAACCAACATTCATAGTTGTTTTACCTTCTCCTGTTGGAGTTGGGTTAATACTTGTCATCAAAATTAATTTACCATCTTTTTTGTCTTTGTTTTTTTCAAAAAGATTTAAATCTAATTTTGCCTTATATCTACCATATTGTTCGTAATCTTCTTCTGTTAATCCCATTTTTTCAGCGATAACACTGATTTTTTCTAATTTCGCTTTTTGAGCAATTTCTACATCTGTAGCCATAATCATTACCTCCAAATTTATTTATTAGCTATTATCCTAATAACCACTAAGCTATTTATACCCATATTTGTTCAATAATAACACCAAAAATCATTTTTTTGGTTTTTTTTGATAATTATTATTAATTTAACACATTTTGTAAGCTAAAAAAATAGAACCAATCAAATTAATGACTGGATCTAAAGTTTATTATTTAATTTTCGCTGCAATTTCTTTTGCCATTTGTTTTAGACCTTGATCGTCTTCATCTTTCATACGACCCTTAGCTTCTACAACTGTTTCTGTTGTTTCAAAATTTCCTTCTTCAACAAATTCTTTTAGATTTTTGACAGCGCCACCGCTCCATCCATAAGATCCAAATACAGAAACCACATGATTTTTTAATTTTTGCATTTTCAATACATTCAACAAATTACTCATCACTGGATATACAGTGTTGTTATATGTGCAAGAACCTAATACTAATGATTTCTTTTCCCAGCAATTAGAAAGTATATATGATTCGTGAGTTTTACTTACATCAAATACTTCGATGTTTCTAACACCTTCAGCAGCTAAGTATCTAGCTAATTGATCTGCCATCAATTCTGTATTTCCATACATTGATGCATAAGCTATTACAACTCCTTCATTTACTTCATAAGTTGCCCATTTAGTGTAATCTTCTACAATTCTTGAAGGTTGTTTTCTCCAAATACAACCATGAACAGGACAAATTGTTTTGATTTCAAGTGAAGATAGTTTATTAATAGCACGTACAGCCATTTGTGAATACTTTCCAACGATATTTGTGTAATATCTTCTGAATTCTGTTCTTCTAACTTCGTAATCTAATTCGTCATCAAATATTGCTCCGTCATTAGTTCCAAATCCACCGAAAATATCTTGTGAGAATAAAATTTTATTTTCAGCATCGTAACTAACCATTGATTCTGGCCAGTGAACCATTGCTGTTAAATAGAATGTTAGTTTTCTATCTCCTAAATCTAATTCGTCGCCTTCTCCAACTTCAATAAAATGATCAGAATCTATTTCAAAATAATCATTTAACATTGATCTTGTTTTCTTGTTTCCTACGATTTTTAAATCTGGATAAAGGTCTAAAATTTGTGGAATTGAACCTGAATGATCTGGTTCTATGTGATGAATTACCAAATAATCTAATTTTCTATCTTTTAAAATAGCTTTAACGCTATCTACAAATTCATCACTTTTGCTGACTTTTACAGTGTCCATCAAGCAAGTTTTTTCGCCTGTAAGTAAGTAAGAATTGTAAGCTACTCCATAAGGCAATGGCCACATGTTTTCAAAATATTCTGTTTGTCTGTCATTTACACCCAAGTAATATAAATTTTCTTGAATTTTAATTGGTTCTGTTCCCATATTTCCTCCTATAAATTAACAATTATAAATCATTTTCACCGTAAGTATCCAAAAAGTTATACTTTTCTCCATTATATTCATACCCAAGAATTCTGGATACATCAACATTTTCACTGGATTTAAATATAGAATTTTCTACATTAGTAAATCCTCTATCCGACAATTCTGCAATCAAAAGTTTGATTTGTTTCCTCATTGATCCTTCTGTTTTCTTAGTTACAGAACAAGCGCAGTCTAAAGCTTTTAATCCCGAATAATTTAACCAACTTTTTACAGATTCTTCTCTAATTAAATACATTGGTCTGATAAGTTCAATCCCTTCAAAGTTATTAGAGTGAAGCTTTGGCATCATAGTTTTATAATTTCCAGAACACAAAACATTCAATAAAATAGTTTCAATCACATCATCAAAGTGATGTCCCAACGCCATTTTATTGCAACCAAGCTCTTTTGCTTTGGAGTAAAGCGCACCTCTTCTCATTCTCGCACACATATAACATGGATTGTTAGATGAAATCTTCTCGCTAACACTAAATACATCAGTATCATACATGTGATAAGGAATGTTAAGTTTCTCAAAATTTTCTTTTTCGAGTCTAGTGTTTTCTTCGCTATATCCCGGATTCATCGCTATAAATTCAAGGTCAAAATTATTCATTCCATGCTTTTGAAGTTCTTGAAATAATTTTGCAAGAAGCAGACTATCCTTGCCACCACTCATACACACGGCTATTTTGTCTCCATCTTGAATCAAATCATATTCTTTTATGGCCTTTATAAACTTCGACCAAATGTGTTTTCTATATTTTTTTATAATTGCTCTTTCAACTTCTTGTACAGTTCTTTGCATATATCTCCATTTTTTCTAAATCTACTATGTTACTAGGGCTATATCTTTCAGCTACTTCTACTGTCGCAGCCTCTCCAACATCAAGTCCTAAACTCCTCAAATAATCTTCAACAGTACTTAGCGCTTTTCTTGGGGTATTGTTCTCCTTACTCAAATGTGCCAATTGAACCACTTCATGATTACCTCTTAAAATATCTCCCAATAAATACGCGCAGGAATCATTGGACAAATGTCCGTGATCTGACAATATTCTTTGTTTTAACGCTGGAGGATAGCTTCCGTACTTTAGCATATCGACATCGTGATTTGCTTCAATAAAAAAAAGATTCGAATCTTTAATTTCTTCATACACGCTATCTTCGATAATTCCAGTATCAGTAACTAAAGAAATTTTCTTGTCGTCCTTGCTAATCACATAACCACAACTATTTGCGCTATCATGGCTAGTTTTTATAGGCAAAATATCCAAATCTTTGAAATTAATATGTCTATTATTTTCGAAGACGTAAATATTTTTATCATTTATTTTTCCAATTTTGTTATCCATTGCATACCAAGTTTCAGTATTTGCGATAATTGGCAAATCGTATCTTCTACTCAACACGCCAATTCCTTTAATGTGGTCTGCATGTTCATGAGTCACAAAGATTGCATCTAATTTACTTGGGTCTACATTTATATATTTAAGTAGGTTTTCAATAGTTTTACCACTAAAACCTGCGTCGATTAATATTTTGGAGTGTTCTGTCTCTATATATTCGCTATTTCCACTTGAACCACTAGATAACGAACAGAATTTAAAACTCATTCAAAATCCTCCTTATTTACTATTATAATTGATATTGAGTTTTTTTTAAAGTAAAAAAGATAGTTGGCAAATTTTACCAACTATCTTGAAGTTTTTGTTTTATTTTTCGTAAATATTTTTGTATTAAAAGATTTCTTATTCTTAAACAAACTTAATTCTGTAACTGGAACAGTTGATAATTCACCAACTCCTACCACAAATGTTAAAAATATGAACGAAGTTTGTGTCCAAAATATTGTAACATCCACCATACTGTGAATCATAACCATAATTATCATTGCAACAATCATTTTAGTGTATTTTTTTGAATACAAGCTTTTGATTTCTTTGAACAATTGACAGATAATTGGAACCAACAATCCTGCTCCTATCAATCCAAAATTAACCAAAATATCCAAATACAAATTGTGCGAATGAAGAATTGCACGATTTCTTATTGTAGCGTAAATATTGTGTATTCCTAGTGGGCCAACTCCTATTACAAAATTCTTCTTGAAAGCTTCAATAGCACTAATCCAAATAGATTTTCTAAGTCCCATATCAAAACCAATTTTGTCTATTCTTGGAATCAAATCCATTCTTCCAGCTGCAACAATTCCAACAAAAGCAAGTACAAATAAAGAAATAATCGCAATAGTATACTTTCTTTTTTTCATCATAATCGTAAGAGCAAACACCGATATGAAACTAGCAAACATCGCTCCTCTTGAATCTGTGATTAATAAAGTTAAAACGCTTAAAACCCCAACCACAAGAGAAAATAATCTTTCAAATGATTCTGTCGAAAAATATTTGTACGCACTGATTATCCCAACCAAAGAACAAACCATAGCATAATAATTTGCATTGAAAAAGAATGTTCCAACAGTAGTTCTATTCTCACTGATGTATTTCATAAATTGAGCGTAGTTGAATGAATTGTTCTTCAAAATTATCGAATACTGAGTCAATGTTATCAAAAAACAAAACGATGCAAACAACATTATAATTATCATACAGTCTTCCATAAATTGTTCTGTCATATTTTTCCTGATAAAGAGCACAAATACGAAAAGCACAAACATTCCGACTGTCGCAAGTATTCCATAAGTATTGTTGAACACAATGCTAACTACTAATGAATAAACAGCGAAGATCAATCCAAACACAGACAGATTAGTCTTGTCAAAAATTTCCTTGAATTTATTTTGATACACAAAATAAAACATATCCACTATCAAAACGCCGATTCCGATATAAAACGGCATAAACATTGCAATAGCGGTCAACAGAATAAATTTTTGATCTGTAGTGTAATCCAATATTCTATTGTAAAAACTTTTCATATTTCACCTCTCATTCGTATCATTACTTATATAATATCAAAAATTCGTTATAATATACGTTTTTTGACAAATCGTAACTATTGACGATGACAAGATATTTTATCAAAGATTTTAGAATTTTGCAATATTTTGCAATAAAAAATGAGAGATAACCCAAAAGCTATCTCTCAAAAATCTAAAATTTATTTATTGCCGATTGTTTCTACCATAACTGCTTTGATAGTGTGCATTCTGTTTTCAGCTTCATCAAATACTTTTGAATATTTGCTGTAGAATACTTCATCAGTTACTTCCATTTCTGACAAGCCAAATTTTTCGTGGATTTCACGACCAACTTTAGTTTCTAAGTTGTGGAAAGATGGTAAGCAGTGTAAGAAGATTACGTTAGGATTTTCAGTCATTTCGATTTTCTTCATATCTACTTGGTAATCTTTAAGTAAGTTGATTCTTTCTTCGAATTGATCTTCTTCACCCATTGATACCCAAACGTCAGTGTAGATTACATCTGCACCTTTTAGGCTATTGAAATCATCTGTAACTGTGATTTTAGCACCAGATTCTTTGGCAATTTCTTGGATAGAGTTCATCATTTCGTTTGATGGATGTAATTCTTTTGGTGCAAGATTTACAAATTCCATACCTAATTTAGCAGCTCCAATCATTAAAGAGTTTGCCATGTTGTTTCTACCATCACCAACATAAACGAATTTAACTTGGTCTAAGTTTTTGTGGATGTTTTCTTTTACAGTTAAAAAGTCTGCTAAGATTTGTGTTGGATGATAAATATCAGTTAAACCATTCCAAACTGGAACTGAAGAATATTTTGCTAATTCTTCTACAGTTGCATGGTCAAATCCTCTAAATTCGATACCATCGTAGAATCTTGATAATACTAAAGCAGAGTCTCTTACAGATTCTTTCTTACCGAATTGGCTATCATTCATTCCTAAGAATGTTACATTACCGCCTTCATCATAACAAGCAGTTTCAAATGAACATCTTGTTCTAGTAGAAGTTTTTTCAAATAACAAAACAATGTTTTTGCCCTTTAAAGTTTCTCCTACAATACCCATTCTTTTCTTTTCTTTTAATGCAGCACTTACATTTAGTAAATGTTCGATTTCTTCTTTAGTGAAATCTTTTAAAGTTAAAAAATCTCTTCCTTTTAACATAATTACATCTCCCTTTCAAACGGCATACTCATACATCTTGGACCCCCACGTCCTCTAGATAATTCGCCTGATTTAATAGTTCTTATATTTACATCAGCTTCTTGTAGCAAGCTGTTTGTAACATTGTTTCTGTCGTAAACAATAACAGTATTTGGTGCAATCGCCAAAGTATTTGAACCGTCATTCCATTGTTCACGCATTTGATCGATTGGGTTTGTTCCACCACATCTTATAATTTTTACATTATCAACGTGTAAATTTGTAGATAAAATTTCTTCTAATGAACCTTTTTGAACTTCTCTTTGTAAAGTATTATCTTCAAGATACAACTTTTCAACATACAAAGGTCCTTCGATTAGTGGGTGAACCGTAAAAATTCCCTTATCAATCATTGTAAACACAGTGTCCAAGTGCATAAATTCTCTTTTGTTAGGAATTTTGAAAGACAAAACAAATTTAAAATCTGATTTTTCTAATAAATTCTTAGCGAATTTGTCCACACTTTCTTTTTGTGTTCTTTGAGAAATACCAACAGCTACACATTCGCTGTTCAAAATTAAAATATCTCCACCTTCGATAGAAGTGTCTTCTGTTCTATCGTAGATCTTTTCAATATCATTGAATCTAGAATTATAAGTGAAAATGTATTTTGCATAAAGCGTTTCCCTATTTCTAGTTTCCGACCACATTCTGTTGATACTTACACAATTTCCTACAAAAGAAAATGGATCTCTTGTGAAATACAAGTTAGGCATTGGATTAACAGCTAAAAGTCTTCCGCTTTCGTCGTTAATACCGATTTCATCTAATCTAACTCCTGCCATAGTTTTAAGTATCAATTCTTTCTCATCTGAAATATTTGTAAGTAAATCTCTTAGTAAATTGATTTCATCTGCGGATTTATTTCCCGATTCTTCAAGGAAATCTTCGATAAATTGTTTTCTAACGTCATCTTGTTTAATGGATTCTGCAGCCAAATCTTCTAGGTATAATACTTCAATACCTTCATTACGCATAGTTTCACAGAAAAAATCATGTTCTTTGATAGCATTTTCCAAGTAAGGAAGTTCGTCAAACAATAACTCTTCCATAAAATCAGGAGTCAAATTGTTTAGTTCTTCTCCCGGTCTGTGAACTATTACAGATTTTAACTTATCAATCTCAGAGTAAATATTTGGTTTCAATATGTTGCCTCCTTAACTGATTTCCACATAAAATTATAACACATTTACAATAAAAATTAACACAAAAATATCGAAATTTTTTTAATATTAAAATACTTTTTGAAATATGTTAAAATTTTATATAAAATGAGGTGACAAATGATAAAAAGAATTGCAAAAGAAAATGATATAGCAGAAATAATGGAAATTGTTGAAAATGCCAAAATATATATGAAAGAAAACAAAATAAATCAATGGAGCGAAAATTATCCCAATGAAGATGTGTTCTTGGCTGATTTGAAAGAAAATAGATTATACGTAGCAGACATAGATGGAAAAGTTATAGGAATGGCTGTGTTGGTCTTGGATGGAGATGCAGATTATAAAAACATTGATGGAAAATGGCTATCTGATGGAAAATACGGAGTAATTCATAGAATCGCAGTAAATCCAGACTACAAATCGCAAAATGTAGCCAAAAATCTGTTGGATTTTTTTGAAAATAAATTAAAAGAACTAAACTACGATTCAATTAGAGTGGACACTCACAAAGACAACCAATCCATGCTAAGATTTATTGAGAAAAACGGATTTCAAAAATGTGGGATAGTTTATATAAGAAAAACAGACGAGAGAATAGCATTCGAAAAACTACTGAAATAAAAAAAATAGCAAACCATTTGAGTTAGGATTGTCCAAAGTTGGTTTGCTATTTTTTAGTTACACGTAAAGATGTAAATCTTTTATTCTTTATAAATGACATTCATAAATTAAAGCATCTTCGTCAGGTTCTTCGTAATAATTTTCAACCATATCCGTTTTTTTAAAGTTCATATCTTCAAAAACTTTTTGCATTTTAAAATTAGATTTTCTAGTCTCAGCTTTTATTCTTTTGAGCTCATTGCTTGAAGCTATTTTAATTGATTCTTTTAACAATTCATGTGCTATTCCTTGATTCCTGTGTTCAGGATGAGTTGCAATGCTAAATATTTTAAGAAAATCTTTCTCAGAACACCAATTGTAAAGGCATATTAATCCAATTATTTTTCCATTTTCTTCATAACAAAGGTAAATAGTTCTTTTGTCATTTAAAGCATCAATTATTTGTTCTCTTGACCAAGCATCATGTGAAAAACACAAATTTTCAAATTCCACTATCTCATCAATCCTGTCAATTCCTATTTGTACAATCAATTTTATCACTCTCTTATAGTAGCCCTAAGTAGGTTTGCTATTTTTATTATATGTTCAATTTTAAGTATCAATTTCTGCAAAATACAAAGTATTAGTTTTTGTATCGTAGACCGCAAGTGTAAAATTTAAAGATGGACGATTTAATATATTTTGACTCTTGTCTTCTTGTCTGTCGATTAACATATAATAACCTTCAGAAATTTCTGGAAAAAGCGATCTGGAATTATTATCCGTCACATAAGATGATGTTTTTTCATCTCCGTACATCAAAGTTTTCGTTGTTTTATCCAATGGAAATTTCTTCCAGTTACTATCCGATTTTATCTGATTCAATGTATCGTTGCTATCAAATTCAAATGTTATAAATCTTGTTCCATCTCCCATCGCTCCATGATCATCGTATTTCATGATTTGATTTGCTTTAACTAATTTTAAGTTAAGTTCATCAGACACTCTTGATTTGTCACTTTGCGCACAACTTACCATTAATAATGAAATGATAATCGCAAATAACAAATATCCAATTTTTTTCATAATAATCTCCTTTCAAAATTATTATACAACAAACCTAATGCACAAAAATCTACAAAATTTTAAAGATTTGCACTAAAAAAGCACTTCTATTAAAAATTCTATAATTTTTTCTATTAAAAGTGCTATTTGAATATTATTCTTTTTTGAATGTTGTAGCTTACTATGAACATCAAAGCTTCAGTTATGATTTTTGCCACAAAAACTTTAATTCCTAACCCTGACAAAATTTTCAACACAATAGTATTCAAAGCTAGTATGAACGCTACTAACGTCACATATTTGATGTATTTTTTTAGGATTTTATCTTTATTTTTGAATACGTATTTGTTATTCACATAAAAGTTAAACGTGCTTGACACTGCCCTTGCTATTATATTGGACAGCACCAAACTTTGTATGTCTAATTTGTAAACTAACAATAAAAAAGTAAAATAATCCACCAAAAAACTCAAATAACTTGACGCAGAAAATTTCAGTATGCTTTTGTAGATTTTGACTGAATCTTTTAGTGCATTAAAATGACTTGTTTCATTATTTTCTATATAAATAGTTTCGATAGGAACTTGCATTATGCTTTCAGAATCGAATTCGTAAAGCATATTCATTTCGTATTCGTATCTTTCTCCTTCGATTCTTATCATTTTATCAAGTTGAGATGTATTAAAAGCTCTGAGTCCCGTTTGCGTGTCCTTGATGTATTTGGATGAACTAGAATAAAATACAAATCTTGTGATTGTATTGCCAAGCAGAGATTTAAGGGGGATTCCTCTTTTCAAATCTCTCACTCCCAGTATCAACTTATCCTTGTTTTTTTCTGAGTAATCTATTAATTTCAGAATATCTTCAACCAAGTGTTGTCCATCTGCATCACTTGTAACCACAGTCCCTGACGCTTGTTGTGCTTTCAAATATTTGAATGCAGTTTTAAGTGCAGCCCCTTTTCCCATATTTGTTTGATGCTCAAGAAGAACTATATTATTAAGTTTTGAAAAATCATATTCGCACGGACCGTCTTTAACCACAATTATATTGAGGTGGTTTTTGTTTAAATTTTCCACCAATTTTGTTAGTTTTTCATCTGGTTTGTACGCTGGTATTACAACGTAATTCATAATTCTCCTATCGTTTTTTATTCGCCATCTTCTGGTTCATAATGGACTATGGATACAAATTTTCCATTTTTATCTTGAATTTTTCTGATTCTCTTGTTGAATTCCAATCTGGTAAGCCACACTATTTTGTCGCAACCCAAGCATTGTAATTTAATATCAGCTCCAGTTCTCAGAATTTTCCATTTATTTTCTCCACAAGGATGGCCTTTTTTTAATGTTATAATATCATCTACTTTATATTTCATTTTCATCACCTGCTACAAAATAACAATTCAAATCCATTGATTTTGATTTGGCTTTTTCTATGAATTTTTTGATAATTTCTCTTTGATACAAGTATTGAGATTCCGGTTTACAACTACCCCAAATCGTAATAGTCATGGAGTTTTTGTCCATTTTTGTAACGCCTATTAGTTCTGGTTTTTTTACAATATCTGAATACTCATCTACCAATTCATTAGAAATTTCATCTATGATTTCAGTATATTGATCCAAACTGTACTTGATTGGAACTTCCATTTTAACTTCAATTCTTTGGTTTTCTTTGGATAAATTAGTCACAGTGTTGATTTGACCGTTACTAATCAAATGAATAGCTCCGTCAAATCCTCTTATTTTTGTAACTCTAAGTCCCAATTCTTGAACGTTACCCTCAATTCCATTTATAATCACATGGTCTGTGACTTTGAATTGATTTTCAAGAATCAATGCAAGTCCACTGATTACATCTCTTATTATAAATTGTGCACCAAAACCAATGGCAACCCCACCAATACCAGCAGTAGCCAATATCTTATCTGTTTTTACTCCAAACAAATCTAGTACATGGACTACACAGAAAAAATAAATTATATATTTGATGGTATTGTTCAACAATTTAGTAACTGTGATTTGTCTGCCTTCAACAGATTTTTCCTTTTTCATTAATAACTTATCGAAGCTTTTAGTTAAAATGCTTACGACGATTTGCGTAAGCACGATAATTAGCAGGGATAATAAAATCTTGGCCAACAAATTTAGTTGACCAGCAGAATTATAAAATATTTGGTTGAACTTTTCAATATTAAATAACATGAATTATTCTTTTACCTCATTTACAAAAATTACTCCATCTACTTTAAGATACGACCATATCTTAGCGATTGGAAGTTCTTTTTTCAACGCAATCATTTCATCTTTTTTATCAGGATCCAACATAATAGCTAATCCACAACTTTCAGAAATTTCCCTTGGAGTAGGGATAGTTTTAATATCGTATCCCATACTCACAAGTTTACTTTCTGTCATCATTGTAAAATTAACTGATGTAAAAGTTAGTAATATTTTTTCCATTATCTTATAATTACATTTCTGTCTGCTTTTGATAAAGTATCGTAAATTACATACATGTTAGTAACTTCGCCTATCAAAAGTTTTTCTTTTCTATCGTAGAAGTCCAAACAAGCGCCACAAGTCATAATCTTTGCACCCTTTTCTTCGATTCTCTTCAAATCGTCGATAACTTCTGAGCCTTCAGTTGTCAAATGAATTCCGTAGTTGAAGAATAATAATGTACTTGGTACTTCGTCAGCTTCTGCTACAGAATAAATGTATGATTTAATAAGTGATTTGCCTAATTTTTCATCTCCATCACCCATTTTATCGCTTGAGAATGCTAAAACTAAATTACCGTTAGTTTCTTCAACCTTCTTTTCTGCTCCCTTTTCTTTTACGATAGTAGTTTCAAAACCATAATCTGTTTCTACATAACTGAATTCGAAACCTTGACCATTTGCGTATTTTTGTAAATTTTCAACGCAGTACATGTCGTCAACTTGTGTCTTAACTGTACCTTCTTCTAATTCATCAAATACATTTTTTGTCATAATAATTGGTCTTGGACACACTTGTCCTCTTGCATCTACAATTTCCATAATTACCTAATCCTTTCTATTCTGTTATTAAATACTAAATAAAAATCATCTTCTCCTGTTATTGATTTAAGATCCGATGCTTTATATTCCACTAGTTTGGAATCCTCAAACATAAAATACCCATTTTGGTTATATAATATGCAGTTTTTGTCATTAGAATATATTTTAAGTGAATCATCTATTTTAGATTGGCTCACTAAATTCAAATCCTTATCGTAAATTAAAAGTTCTCCAGTTTTTGTAATTACATATACATTTTTATCTGAAATCCCAACATCTTTTGTCCCGTCAAATGATTTCGATTTTGTAATTTTTGCTTTGTCAAAAACTTTGATGTATCCATCAAACACTACGATTAATTTGCCCTCAACATATTTCATTCTAAAGATCGGCTTATCGATGAATACATTTTTGTAGAAAAGTCCCTTTTCATCGTACATGTAAATCTTAGAAAAAACTCTTCCGTCACGCTTTCCTATCGTGCTAAAAGCATAATTTGATTTATCCGACGCTATCAAGCTGGATACTTCGTCTTTCATCTCAAAGCTTTCTAAAATTTTCATATTATTAACAATTGAAAATTCATTTTGTGTATCGACAATAATATGGTCTTTGTTTGCAAAAATATAAGAAATATCAGATTTAAAAGATAGCTTCGAACTCACCTTTCCTTTTGTATTATATTGCAACAAATCCTTTTTATCAATCAAATAAAGAAATTTGCCATCAAAATAATAAGGCTTTTTGTCGTCGTAATCCTGTTTTAAAATTAAGTTATCATTTTTGTACATGAAAATTTTGTTATCGTAGTGCGTAACTACGTAATTTTTCTTCAGTACAGTGCTATTTCCAGTGTTAATATTGTACACATTTTTCTTAGAAAACATCATCACTGCCAAGATACATACAAGAATAGCGACAACTGCAAGTAATATATAGTTCAAGTTTTCTTTTATTTTATCCATTATTTTCTCCAAAAACTTCAAGAACTTTCATTCTGGTATCGTATAATTGTTCATCTTTTACTAAAACAGTGACAATATCTCCTGTTTTTAATACGCTCTCTCCATTTGGAACGTATTTTTCGCCATTAGAATCCACTTCTGCAATTAAAGCATCTTTTGGAAAATCAATATCTTTGATTTTTTTATTGGAAACACAATTTTCATATCCAAGTTTTATATCAAACATTGTAAATTTATCATTAACACCTTTTCCAACAACTCTTTTGTTCAACATTCTCTTCAATAAAATATCGTAAATTGGTTCGAAATTTAAAGCCATGCATATAAAATATGCCATGATTGAACAAAATGCCAACCCCAATAGATGCGTCATATTTCCATTTAATTCCAGTACCAACACAACGCTCAAAAGAGGACTTCTAACAACAGCCGTTAGAACGCAAACCATAGAAAGCACTACAAAATTTGACAAATAAACATCTTGCACAAAGCCGAAGGCACTCATCAAATTAAAATAAAATAATCCAGTAATTCCACCTAGAACCAAAACTGGCAAGAAAATACCACCTTGAGTTCCAGTCGCATAAGATGTCGATGTCATAAACATTTTGAATAACAAAAGTATTATCAGCAATAAAAATGAATTGTAATTGTGTGCTGCCATGTTTTCTATAAATGAATGGCCTCCACCTAAAATATCTTTGTAGAATAATCCAACTACTGATACAAATGCAAAAAATATCGCTATTTTCAAATCTTGTTCAAGCTTAATCTTCGCAAATGCATCTTGGAAAAACGTGATTGAATAATTAAATAATTTCCCAACGGCACAGCAAAGTATAATCATTGGAAAAATCAACAAATAATATTTTGTTGGCAGTACATAAGTCATTCCAAAAGAAAACACTGGTTTGATTTTGAATATTCCAACAGCGATAACATCGGCTACCACTGCTGCAGCAAAACTTATTGCAACCACTTTTTTTGAAAAAGATTTGTGAAGCTCTTCCAATATGAAAACAAGCCCTGAAATCGGTGCTGAAAAAGCAGCTGAAAGACCTGCAGCAGCTCCTGCAGTTAAATACAATTTCTCTTCTGTTTTGCTCTTTCCGAATTTTTCCGATAGCCACTTGGCACTACTAGCTCCCAATTGAATTGAAGGGCCTTCTCTTCCCAAAGAAAGTCCCACTAATGAGGCAATTGCTCCTCCTACAATTTTGGAAACAGTAACTCTGAAACTATTTTGATTAAAAGCTCCAATAAGTTCCCCTTGAACTTGAGGAATACCACTTCCACCTGATAGCGGAGCCCATTTAAGTAATTTACTAACCACAATTCCAAGTGCAAATGATACTGCTATAATTAAAATAGCTCTTGATAAACTGTTATTAGAATAAATAGCGTTTCTAACCACTTCTAATTTACTTAGCAAAAATCTGTAAAAAACAGCCAGTCCACCTGAAAATACTCCAATGGATAAACTTGCTAAGAAAAGCGACATAGAAGAGCCTATTTTAAACTTTTTTTTCATCAAATAATCACGCTTTCTAAAAATTCTCTAAATCTATCGATATTATATGTAACTGAAATATACGTATCGATTCCCTCTCCCTCAATCAAATTATTTTCTTCATCAAATTTTACATTTGTTTGTGCGTAGATAAAATGATCTTTCTTGGAATATGCGTACAACAAGAACAAATCTTCGATTAGCTTTTCTGAGGATTCATCAAACATTTCTTCCAAAATATCTGTATAATCATTTTTATTAAATGTATCGTTCGTAATCATGAACACACTTTTACCATTTAATACATTCATATCGACCTCGTTTGATTTTATGTATTTGTCGTACATGAAAATATCATCTAATGATTCAAGAGTTTCATTGTTTTCTCCAAAAAATTCTGACAAATATTTCATGTCAGAGAAATTGAGCAAATCGATATTTTTAAAATCGCCCAAAAATCTAGACAACACTACATCATTTTCACTCATAAAATCTTTAAGAAATACAACTTCTACATCCCAATCCAGATTATCCATCAAATCCAGAACGTTATTGTTTACATCAGATTCTATTGTGATTAAAGATATTTCAAAAATTTCTATATTATATAAAATTACGAGTAAATCCATAGCTTGTGTACTAGATTCAAAATTCACCCACAATTTTTTATAGTCTTTTTTATTAAAATTTTCCATATTTTACATTTATCTCCATAATTTCTATATAATTAACATATATACTGTAGTTAGTGGATAACCACTTATGTGTATTTTATTATATCAAAACACATAATATTTTAAAAATTAAATGGAGGAAAATATGGATTACAATTTAATTAACACAGAATTGTCTCAATTGTTGAGAGAAACTTATCGTAAAACAGACGCTTTATTGGCACCAATTTCAGATAAATACGGATTAACTATTATGAAAGTTAAAACTTTATTTGAATTAGGCAAAAATGATGATTTGACTATCGGTGATATCGGAGTTTTAGTTGGTATGGCTGGTGGAAACATCTCTAACTTGTGTAAAGCATTAGAAAAAGAAGGATATGTTTCAAGAAAAAGATCTGAAAAAGATGAAAGAATTGTTACTGTTCGCTTGACAGAAAAAGGTAAGAAAATCATCAACAATATCGTTGAAGAAATTTCTGAAAAATACAAAAAACAAATTAAATTAACTAACGAAGAATACAATAGTATTATCAAAAGTTTGAATTTATTAAACGAAAAATTAAATGTTGAATTAATGTAGTGGCACAATATGAAAGAAAACAAGCAAAATAAGAAGAAGATAATAATTTATTATCTTATAGCTATAGTTCTTTATGCTGTGGTTGCCGGCTTGCTTTTCCCTACTTTTTCAAAAACAAAAGAAGAAGAAGTACCTTACAATAAATTTATCGAAATGCTCGATAAAGGAGAAGTTAAAGAGGTAAAAATATTAGACACTCATATCAATTTCAAAGCAAAAGATAAAAACAACGTCATTTACAAAGCGGGTTTGATTAGAGACGAAAAATTAGTCGATCGTTTATTGGAAAGCAAAGTCCAATTTTCAAGCGACATTCCTAGTAAATATGCACCACTTTTATCAATTTTCTTACAATTTGTCTTGCCATTTATAATAATATTTGGTTTCTTGCAATTAGCAATGAGCCAAGCTACTAAAAAAATGGGAGGCAATGCATTACAATTTGGTAAGAGCAATGCAAAAATTTACGTTGAAAGTCAAACTGGCAAGAAATTTACAGATGTTGCTGGTCAAGAAGAAGCTAAAGATGCTTTGTTGGAAGTTGTCGACTTCTTGCACGATCCAAAAAGATACAACGAAATTGGTGCAGTGTTGCCAAAGGGTGTTTTATTAGTTGGCCCTCCTGGAACCGGTAAGACTTTGCTTGCGCAAGCTGTTGCTGGTGAGGCAAAAGTTCCATTCTTTTCAATGAGTGGTTCAGAATTCGTTGAAATGTTTGTCGGATTAGGAGCTAGTAAAGTTCGTGATTTGTTCAAGCAAGCAGCAGAAAAAGCTCCTTGTATTGTATTCATCGACGAAATAGATGCTATCGGTAAGAGACGTGATACTGCTGGAATTTCTGGTAACGACGAAAGAGAACAAACTCTTAACCAATTATTAAATGAAATGGACGGTTTCAGTGGGAATTCAGGAGTTGTTATACTAGCTGCTACTAATAGACCTGAAATTTTAGATCCAGCACTTACTAGACCTGGTAGATTTGACAGACAAATTCCTGTTGAACTTCCAGATTTACAAGGACGTATCGATATTCTTAAAGTTCACGCACGTAAAATCAAAATCGAAAAAGATTTGGATTACAAGGCAGTCGCTTTGATGACAGCAGGTACAAGTGGTGCTCAATTGGCAAATATAGTAAATGAAGCTGCACTAAGAGCTGTTAGACTGGGAAGAAATATCGTAACGCAAGAAGATTTGATAGAATCTGTTGAAGTTGTAATAGCCGGTCAACAAAGAAAAGGCACAGTTATAACTCCAAAAGAAAAAGAACTTATAGCTTATCACGAAGTTGGACACGCATTAGTTGCTGCAATGCAATCACATTCCGCTCCAGTTACTAAGATTACAATTATTCCTAGAACAAGCGGTGCGTTGGGCTACACAATGCAAGTAGATCAAGAAGAAAAATTCCTCATGAACAAAGAAGAACTATTTAACATGATAGTTACATTAACAGGAGGAAGAAGTGCAGAAGAAGTTGTGTTTAACACAAGAACTACTGGAGCTTCAAATGATATAGAAAAAGCTACAAAAATTGCTCGTGCGATGGTCACTCAGTACGGTATGACTGACGAATTCGACATGATGAGTTTGGAAACTACAAACTCAAAATATCTTGGCGGTGGCAATACTTTAGCTGCAAGCGATCATAAAGCAGGTCAAATTGATAATAAAGTAGAATCTATAATCAAAGCTGCTCACGAAAAAGCTAGAAATATTTTAACTGAAAACATCGATAAACTTCACGAAATTTCAAAATTCTTGCTAGAAAAAGAAACTATCACAGGCGAAGAATTCATGGAAATTCTTAATCTTGAAGATGAAAAGAAACCTGAAATAGATGAAAACACAGTGAAAAAAGAAGAAGTCGATGATACTACAGTTAGCGATTTATAAAAACAAAAACATTCTCTATTTTGAGTTTACTCAACATTAGAGAATGTTTTTTTGATTTATTATTTCATTTTATTGTTGAAATGAGATTTTAAGATGAAATAAAATGCCGCAAATAAAACCGCTCCCGCTGCAAAAATCACCCAAGTGATTTCCCATCTGTTCGTATACAAACTAACTGCAAGATATACTGCTGTGATTATTAACCAGAAGGCTGTAATATATCCGCTCATCTTTTCTCTCAATTTTTTATTTTTCATAGTGTAATCTTCTACTTGAAGTAACATGTTATAACTTGATATCACAGAAAGCTTTTTGATTAAAATATTAGTAGCTACTGATACAATAATTAACAACAATATTACAGACGATAATTGCAATACTTCGCTTTCTGATATAGATACAAGTATGACAGGAATCACACATAATATATACATTATTATAGAAGCGGCTATTGCTTTATTATCTTTTTGTTCTCTTTCTTCCTTTTTCTTTTCAACTACTCCTTTTACGCCATATGATAAATTAAATGATTCTATTGAAATAAAGTCATATTTTTCAATCAAATTAGCCTTCACGATCAATTTATATACACCAAAAGCAATTGTAAGAAATAATACAACAATTCCTCCTATGACGAAAAAATCTTCGCTCTTAACATTTGTTGTTAACGCTATGATTTGAGATACCAAAACTGCAACAGGAGATATTATGAATAAGCTTATGCTCTCAGCAACGTTATTTGAATATTCTTCATATGCACTCATAAAATCATTAGCATCTTCTACAGTAATTGTCTTCTTAGCCTCCAACTCTTCGACAGTATCATCCGAATATTCAATATCATCAATTTCATCCTTTAATAAGTAGTCTGTTTTTACTCCAAAAACATCACTCAATTGAATAATCTTATTGATATCTGGAATTGAGTTTCCCATTTCCCATTTCGATACAGATTGCCTGCTAACGCCTAACTTTTCTGCCAACTCTTCTTGAGTCAAATTATTCTTTTTTCTAAGAAGAATTATCTTGTCACTTAATATCATTTCAAACCTCCTTGAATTTTTGTTAATTTAATTTTATGAAATCTTGCAGTTGATTGCTACAAACTTTGATTTGAAATTACGCAACCACCGGTTGCATTTTTGATATTTCTCTCATTTATGAAAAAAAAACTAGCCCCAAACGAGCTAGTTTAATAAGTTTTATAAAGTTTCTATTTTTTCTGTAATATTTTCCAAATAATTTATTTCAACTTCACTTATCTTTCCAGTTTCTGTTAATTTTGAAATCTCTGGATTAATTGGAAGTTTGCAAACTGTATCGATATTTTCTTCTTGTGCAATTTTATCAACAGTGCTTGTTCCGAAAACTTCGATGTGTTTTCCACAATCAGGGCATTCCAAGTAGCTCATATTTTCAACTACACCTATGACTTTTTTGCCCATCATTTTTGCCATGTGCAATGCTTTTTTTACAATTATTTCGACAAGTCCTGATGGAGACATCGCTACAACAATTCCTTTGATCGGAATTGATTGAAATACTGTCAATGGAACATCACCAGTTCCTGGTGGCATATCCACAAACAAATAATCTAAATCTCCCCAATTTACATCTTGATAAAATTGTTTAACAACGCCCGCGATTACAGGTCCTCTCCAAATTACTGCATCATCGTCTTTTGGAAGCATCAAATTCATTGAGATAACTTTGATTCCATTAGATGTCGTAACTGGGTTGATGTGACCCTCAGCGTCAGCTGTTGCCTTTTCAGTTAATCCAAAATATTTCGGAATAGATGGTCCTGTAATATCACCATCCATGATACCAACTTTATATCCTTTTTTTGCCATTTCGTTTGCCAATAGACAAGTAACAAGGCTTTTTCCTACTCCACCTTTACCACTTACTATTCCGACGATGTTTTTTATATTACTTCCTGTATTTGATTCGATCAAAAAATTAGGAACTTTTCTTTCTGTCATAATTTCACCCCATTAAAAATTATACCTAAATATTCTCACATAATTTATTAATGTGTCAAGTTTTTGAAGAAATTCTTAATTTTGTCGAACAAATTCATTCTTTTATTATCATTATTATCTTGGTTTATAGTATTATTGGATTTTGAGTTAATAACTCTGTTATCATCGTTAACTTCCGGTTGTTGTTTTACAGCATTTTCTTTTGCAATTTCTATCAATACTTCTTGAGCATTTTTATTATCAGTATTTTCAACTTTTGAGTATGATTTATCAGGATTTAATTTTCTGATTTTAGTATCATCAGCAAACATAATATCCATGAAATTCAATATTCTGCTCTTAATAAAATCATCGTAAATTGGAACTGCAACTTCCACTCTTTTTCTAATATTTCTAGTCATAAAATCTGCTGATGAAATGTATACTTTGCAATTTTCAGCCTTACCAAATTGATAAATTCTATGATGTTCCAAAAACCTTCCTACTACTTGATAAACATTGATGTTCTCAGTTTTATCTTTTATACCTGGAACCAAACAACAAATCCCTCTCACCATCAAATCAATCTTTACTCCTTTGCAAGAAGCCTTGGAAAGTTTGTCTATTAATTTTCTGTCTGAAATTGAATTCATTTTGATTCTAATATAACCATCATCTGAAAACTTAGCCTTTTCAATTTGTTCATCGATTAATTTATCAAGTCCAACCTGCATAGAATGAGGGCTAACCATCAAATGTTTGTACTCACCATTCAAATTCCCTAACAAAAAATTATCGAAAAGCGCCTTAGCATCTGCACCAATTTCATGTCTAGTTGTCATATACGAAAAATCCGTGTATAGTTTCGCTGTTTTTTCGTTATAATTTCCTGTACCAATTTGTGTGATATACGAAATCTTGTCATCTTTAATTTTAGTAATCAAACAAACCTTAGAATGACACTTGTAATGGTCAAATCCGTAAATAATTCTACAACCAGCATTTTCTAATCTAGATGACCACAAAATATTATTTTCTTCATCAAATCTCGCTCTCAATTCCATAAGAACCACAACTTCCTTGCCATTTTCGGCAGCTTTTATAAGAGCTTTAGTGATTTCAGAATTTTTTGCCAATCTGTAAATTGTTATCTTAATTGAAACTACTGACTCATCTTCAGCAGCTTCATTCAAAAGTCTTATAAATGGATCGATGGATTCATAAGGAAACGAAAGGAACAAATCTTTATCGTAAACTTGCTCGATAACCGATTTTTCTTTTGATATCATCGAAGAATCTTGTGGAGAAAATTCTTCATACGTATATTTTTGAATTACATCCTTTGGCATATCGTATACCAAATCAAACAAAAATCCACATCTCATCGGACTTTTTGTCACAAACATACGATGTTCTGTCAAATTTAAGTTTTTCAACAAAAATTCTTTAGTTTCATCATTTGGAAATTCGTTAATTTCAAGTCTTACAGGTCTCAATCTTTTTCTGAGTTTTATCATCTTTTTCATATATGATCTGTAATCATCATCAAATTCCAAATCCTCGTCATCGTATTCGATGTCTGCATTTCTAGTTACAGACAAAATGTATTTTGACTCACATTCGTAATTATCAAATATTTCTTGACCAAACTCTCTGATAACATCTTCAATAAGTACAACTCTTGTGTCAGATAATTTTACATATCTTTTAATTTTATCTGGAACTTGAATCAATCCCATAAATTGTTTCTTACTCTTAGACTGAGAAGTCAATTGAAACAATACTACAATTGCCAAATTAGGAATTTGAGGGAATGGATGAACCCTGTCTACTATTTGAAAGCTAAGAATAGGGGCAATCGTAGAATTGAAATAATAATACAATATCCTTTTTTCTCTATCATTGAGTTCATCTATTTTACAAATATTTACATTTTCTTTTTGTAAATCTTGTTTTAAATCTTCATAAACAGAATCTTTTTTCTCATATAACTTTTTAGATTCATCCATAATACAATCTAATTGCTCTTGTGCATTCATCAATGATTTATTGTCTATAACCTTCTTTTTCATATCATTGATATCAGTAAGACTACCCACTCTAACCATGAAAAACTCTTCAAAGTTAGTATCAAATATTGAGAAAAACTTCAATCTTTCAAATAATTCCACGTTCTTTTCTGATGCTTCTTCAAGAACTCTTTCGTTAAATTTCAACCACGATAGTTCCCTATTTTGCGTAAACGAAATATCGTACATTTTATCCCCTTCCTAAAATTTTATTATAAACAAAACCTTCCCTAACTCCAGTCATGCTAATTCTAATAATATCGGCATAAAAATATTTAGAAATTCTATACAAAATAATCATTCCTGGAATTAATGTGTGAACCCTATCCGCCTTTACCTTTAAAATAAGTTTCATTTTTTCTCTATCAGGCATACTCATGAGTGTATTAATCAATTTTTTTAGTCCATCCATAGTAATAATCACATTACCAGACTCTTTGTCATAAATTTCATTGTATAATTTGAGACAAGCACGAGCAGTTCCTCCGACCGCACACAAGATATCGTGTTGTACTCTGTTGAGATTATTAGAAGCAAGCATTAATTTGATATCATCTTCTAACAGTTTCTTCTCATCATTTGTCATGAACAAATTTTTTGAAAAATTATCGAAAGCTACAAGCGATCCGATATTTAAACTTGAAGTTCTAACAACTTTTCCTTGTTCGAAAACTACTATTTCGCTACTTCCTCCTCCTATATCAGTAAGAATTCCACTTTTTGAATCAATTCCCGCACCTAAAAAAGACAACTTTGCTTCTTCTTCTCCGCTAATCAACTCAATATCAATTCCAACCTCTGTCCTTACCCTTTCAATTATTTCACGTCTGTTAGAAGAATTTCTAATTGACGCCGTAGCAATTGCAAAGGTTTTTGAAATATCTTCGAAATTTGATATTAAATTCTTGAATTCATTTAATGTATTGATTAGTTTTTGAATGCCGTGCTCATTCATGACTCCTTTTTCAATGAACGATGCTAAAGATGCTGTGGACTTTTCATTAAAAAGATTTTTGACAGAATCTTTAATCACCTTATATACTGATAATCTTATTGTATTTGAACCTATATCTATGACTGCATAAATCATTAATAACACCTCTTTATTTAATTTTACTATATATTATCTGTTTTTCTAAGTGTTTTACAATAAATTATCAAATTGTTTACGTTAATTTTACAATTTTCCCAATTATTTTTACAATCTATGTTTAGAATTGCAAAACCGAGGGTATAAATTAAACTGTAAGAGATTATGACCAATAAGGAGGTATTATATATGGGAATTTTATCATGGATTATAGTAGGAGCATTAGCAGGATGGATAGGATCTAAAATAACTGGTAACGATGCAAGCATGGGAGCAGGTGCTAACATTCTTTGCGGTATTGTCGGAGCTACAATTGGTGGCTGGATAATGAGTATTATCGGAAAAAGCGGAGTAAATGGATTTAATATTTACAGCATCCTAGTTGCAATTTTAGGTTCAGTAATATTATTATCTATTATTAATGCTATTAAAAAGAGAAAATAAATTGAATTTTATGTAGTATGTCAACTAAGGCATACTACTTTTTTTGTTTCCTTTAATACGGTAATTATTATAATTATCTGCTTGATATTTGAAAATTCTTGTATTATTGTTAACTATGTAAAAATTTGACAAATGTTAATTATCATATTATAATTTAACAATACGATATCTGGAGAGTTGTCCGAGTTGGCCGAAGGAGCATGATTGGAAATCATGTAAACATTAACGTGTTTCAAGGGTTCAAATCCCTTACTCTCCGCCATGCACTAGATGGGGAATTAGCGATGCCCTGTAACCTGCAATCGCTACAGCAGGATCGAATTCCCGAGCGCGGGATTAAAAGTGTTGGTATGAACTTAAAAAGTGGTGTTGAGAAGTGGGTCTCACGCAACAGGAACCTGTGAACCTGGTCAGGATCGGAAGGTAGCAGCCATAAGCAGTTATTTCTGTGTGATGTGAGGGTGCCTATTTTGAGCTAACTATTAAGAATCGCCTCCGCTTTTTCTAACAGACTCGGGTGTGCTTACATATTTACCAGATTTATCTGGTAATTTTTTTTGCATTTTTTTAATATAATTCACTTTTAAATTTTCTTGTTTAACTTTCAAGTTTTTATTACTTACTTTTAAATTCCCATTTATTTTCTCATATTCCAGATCAAATTCTTATCATTTTACACAAAACAAACTACATTTATTCTTCAATAGAATTTTAGGAAAATAAAAAGCACCACTTTCGTGATGCTTTTTATCTCTTATAAATAAATCTTGACTTATTTTATAATGAACCTTCTTTACCATTTGTTTCATAATGTAAAGTCATATTCTTAACGTGTTTATGAAGCATAATGATAGCAATAATGTTTGGTATAACCATTAGTGAGTTTGTTAAGTCTGCTGTATTCCATACTAAGTCTACTTCTTGTAAAGAACCTGCAATGATACATAACAATACTAAAATTCTGTATGGCCACAAACCTTTTTGACCGAATAAGAATCTGATGTTTGTTTCACCGAAGTAATACCATCCAACTATTGTTGTAAATGCGAAGAATCCTAATGCAACAGCAAGTAGAATAGTTCCTTTTGTACCAAATGCTAATGTAAATGCTTTTTGAGTAACTAATGGTCCGTTTAATGATTTGTCAGTCCAAGCGCCTGTTACTAAAATCATAAGAGCTGTTACTGTACAAATAACTATAGTATCGATAAATACACCAACCATAGCTGTATAACCTTGCAATACAGGGTGAGCTACTTGGGCTGTAGCGTGAGCGTGTGGTGTAGAACCCATACCAGCTTCATTAGAGAACAATCCTCTACCAACACCCTTAGATGCTGCCATTTTAATTGTAATACCTAATGCACCACCTAGAGCTGCTTCTGGATTGAAAGCTGCTTCAAATATAAGTTTGAATGCTGGTACAATTTGGTCATGGAATTTAACCATCATTATAATTGCAGCTATTATATAAACTAATGCCATGAAAGGAACTACTAATTGAGCAAAGTTTGCAATTCTCTTAATACCACCAATGAATACTCCACCAGCTAATACTGCAACTACAATACCTACAATAATAGGATTAAGTTTACCACCAGTAGCTGCTACAACACTTGTTGCAATTGAGTTTGATTGAACTATGTTACCTACGAATCCTAATGCAATTACGATTAAAATCGCAAATGCTGTTGACATTACTTTTGCTAATCCAGGATGTTTTGGTCCAATACCATTTTTAATATAGTATGCAGGACCTCCGACGAAGTTGCCTTCATCGTCTTTTTCTCTAAATTTTTGTGCTAAAACTGCTTCGGCGTAGATTGTAGCCATACCTAGTATTGCTGCTAACCACATCCAGAATATTGCTCCTGGACCACCTGCCATGATAGCTGTTGCAACCCCTGCAACGTTTCCAGTACCTACTTGAGCTGCAATTGCTACTGCTAAAGCTTGGAAAGAAGATACTCCTTCATCTTCAGATTTCTTTTCTTTTGAGAAAACTCCTCCAAAAGTTTGTTTAAATGCTGCGCCTAATTTTCTAAATTGCACGCCTTTTGAATAGATTGTGTAGAATATACCGCAACCTAAAAGTGCAATCAATAAAATGTTGTTACTTAGAAAACTGTTGATGGCCACTATGGTATCGTTTAATGCTTTTTGATCCATAAAATTTCCTCCTTAAATTTTTTGAGATACTTGAAAACCTTTATTGTGATTATACTATGATACAACAAATCTTCTCTCAAATTTGCCTTTGTCAAGCATTTAACCTCTTATACCCTGGATTAAAAAATAAATTAATGCTTATGCTTGACTAAGTAATTCTAACCAAATCACTTATGAAAATCTTTTCATATCTCTTACTATTATTATACTATGTTTTTAGTAAAATGCAATAACTTTACTAAAATTTTTATTATTTTACAGATATTTATTGTTTTATTGTAAACTAAATGCTATATTACGCTAATACCTTAATTGTTACATTTTTGTTATAATTGTTTTTTTAATTCTAACTAAACGCTTAATAGTGATTTTTTTGACCTTTTGTGATATTATTATTTATAGAGTTCTTACTCTAAAAGAATTTAAGGAGTGAATTTACATGTATGATTTAATTATTATTGGTGCCGGTCCTGCTGGTTTATCAGCTGGTTTATACGCTGCACGTGCTAAAATGAACACATTGATAGTTGAAAAAGAAAAAACTGGTGGTCAAATCACTACTACTGATTCTATTGAAAACTATCCAGGTGGAATTGTTGGAGAATCTGGTCCAAGCTTAATCAAAAAAATGGCTGACCAAATCGACAACTTCGGTCTTGAAATTAGAAGAGCAGATGTTGTTGACGTTGATTTTTCTGACAAAGTAAAAAAACTTACATTAAAAAACGGAGATGTATTAGAAGCTAAAGCAGTTATTATAGCTACTGGTGCTGCTCCAAGAAAATTAGGATGCCCTGGTGAAAAAGAATTCACTGGTAAAGGTGTATCTTACTGTGCAACTTGTGATGCAGATTTCTTTACTGATTTAGAAGTATTCGTTGTTGGTAGTGGTAACTCTGCAGTTGAAGAAGCTACTTACTTAACAAAATTTGCTAGAAAAGTTACTCTATTAGTTAGAGGCGATCACTTAAAATGTGATAAAACTGCTGAAGACGAAGCAAAAGCTTGCGATAACTTATCTATGAGATTCAACACTTCTATTAAAGAAATCAAAGGTGAAGGAATCTTGGAATCAATCGTTATGGTTGACAAAGAATCAGGTAACGAAGAAGAATACCACTGTGACGAAGATGACGGAACAATGGGTGTATTCGTATTCGTAGGTACAATTCCTTACTCTGATGTATTCAAAGGTAAAATCGAATTAGATGAATACGGATATGTTTTAGCTGACGAAGAAATGCACACTAACGTTGAAGGCGTTTATGTAGCTGGTGATGTTAGACAAAAAACTCTACGTCAAGTAGTTACAGCTGCTGCAGACGGCGCTATCGCTGCTACTCAAGCTGAAAAATACGTAGATAAATTCTAATTTTCATTTATTGAGATTTTCTATAAAAGAATTGCAGATTTCCGCTGTGAAATTTGCAATTTTTTTTTATTATGATATTATAATGATGTCAACGAACGATAGGCGTTCGATTGTGGTAATTTCATTCTTCTTATTAGAATGAAAAGTATATTTTAAAATAAAGAAAGGATGTATTATGGGTTTTTTAGAAAATAAAAAAGTTATAATCATTGGAGACCGTGACGGAATTCCTGGTCTTGCAATTGAAACATGTGTAAACACAGTAGAAAATACAGAAGTAATTTTCTCAAGTACTGAATGCTTTGTCTGAACTAGCGCAGGAGCTATGGACTTAGAAAACCAAAAGAGAGTTAAAGACTTCGCTGAACAATACGGAGCTGAAAACGTAGTGGTTCTTCTAGGTGCCGCAGAAGCTGAAGCTGCAGGTCTTGCAGCTGAAACAGTAACAGCAGGTGACCCAACATTCGCAGGCCCATTAGCAGGCGTTGAACTTGGATTGTTAGTTTACCATGTTGTTGAAGAAGAATGTAAAGAACAATTTGATGCTGACGTTTATGATGAACAAGTTGGTATGATGGAAATGGTTCTTGACGTTGATGAAATCGCTGAAGAAATGAACGATATCAGAAGCGATTATTGTAAATTTTTATAAAATCTAACATTTCACTTAAAGTGAATATTCTTCTTATTATTATTTAAAAAGAAAACAGCCTTTAATTGACCTGAACCCCAAAATCCGGAATACGGATGGAGGGGTTTTTGTATGCCAAAATACACAAAAGAATTTAAAATTAA
>NZ_WKZE01000007.1:0-74617 GCF_009678315.1 Finegoldia sp. BIOML-A2 | reverse complement strand
TATGGTAAGAAACCAAAAAGTTCTTCTTTAGGTGTTTTATATTTTATACATTTCCTAGGTCTATTATTCATTAAACTTAAGTTATAATTTAAATCAACTATATCTACTTCTGATAAATCCATACCCTTAGGATAAAACTCCCTTAAAAGTCCATTACTATTTTCATTTGTACCCTTTTGCCATGCACAATATGGGTCACAAAAATAAGTTTTACATCCTAACTCCTTTTCTATTCTCTCAAATTCTGAAAATTCTTTACCTCTATCAAAAGTTATTGTTTTTACTAATTCTTTTGGAAAATCTTTTAGTGCATTGATTATTGCGGGTGTTACATTTTCTGATTTTCTATTTTCAACTAGAATTGCTATATAGTATCTAGATTTTCTTTCCGCTAAAGTTACGAAACAGTATCCACTTTTTCTTTTATGATCGAACCTGCCTGATTCTACTGTATCTGCTTCCCAGTGACCTAGCTCTTTCCTTTTGTATATTTCTTTAGGTCTTTTCTTAATAGTTCTGCCTTTATCGTTAAATTTTCCTCTTTTTTCTGCTGGCCTTTTAAACTTTCCTTTTCTTCTTAGATTTTTCATACTAGTTTTTGGAAGTTTTTTTGCGTGTATGAGCCTATATATGGTTGATGTAGATGGTATATGATTAATAGCATTTGTATTTCTATTTGATATTTGTTCAGGTGACCAATGTTCATTAATTTTTATAGTTAAATACTCAATAACATCTTTAGAAAACTTGGTTTTCCTATGACAATCTTTTCTTCTATCACGGTATTTGTCATTTGCCTTTATTGGGAAGTATTTAGTGTAACTTCTTCTACTGGATTTTATTTTAGAAGAATTTCTTTTAATTTCTCGAGATATTGTACTAGGTGACCTTTTAAGCGCTTGTGCAATTTTCCTTATACTCATTCCTAAATTTAAAAATTGATAGATACAAGATCTCTCTTCTATGGTAAGATGGTTATAGCTCATAGTTAATCGCTCCTTTTAATATGTTTTGTTTGGTCACTTACATATTAACACAGCTGATTAGCTATGAGTTATTTTGTGTTGCACTTGTTATGATAAATTATCTGCAAGAAAATAAAGATAAAACACAATATAGTCAATTAATCATATGATATAATTAAAATGAAATATTACGTAAAATTTTATAAAACATAATAAGAAATTAACATAAATAGGAGAGATGAAAATGGCAGTAGTATCAAATGAAAATAACGACATCGACGCATTCGAAGATGCATACGAATATTTGATATCCAACTATGCAAGTAATGCAGGAAAATCAGGAGGAGAATTCTTCACTCCACAAACAGTGTCCAAACTTTTGGCAAGGCTTGTAATGGACGGAAAAACAAGCATTAACAAGGTATATGATCCAACATGTGGGGAACGTGTCATAATAGTGATGAGTGCAGTTTGTGTTAATAAATCAACGGTTTCAGGAACTTTAACTAAATATATTTCGTGCATTGCTTAGAGTAATTAGGATCTAATTGCTGTGAGCAGTGCATGAGAGGTAAGGACATTAGCTCTTGAATAGTTGATAATTATCTAATACAATCATGTTTAAGGTAATAGTTAGTTACGCATCAGTAGAAATAATATTTATTTAGACAGGAGGAAATAAAGTGAGTCAAGAAAATAAGATAAATCAATCTTGCTGAAGTTCAATACAAAAAACCATTGGTACAGTGGAAGAAAAAGAAAATTGCCCCAAATGTTACGAAATAGGAGAAAAGGTTAAGAATATAACTGTAAAGCATATGGTATCAGAAAACCTTAGGGGAAAGGTTGCAGATGAAGAAACTTACTATTTATGTATGAATGAAGATTGTGATGTCGTGTATTATAACATAAACAATGAAAGAGTTTTTTATAAGGAAGAAGTAAAAGTTCCTATATGGTTTAAAAAGAATGCAAATCCCAAATATATATGCTATTGCAACCAAGTTACAGAGCAACAAATTATAAATGCTGTTTTAGATGATGGTGCAAAGAATATTAAAGATATTATTAGACTTACAGGGGCAATGAAAAATGGAAAGTGCGAAATTAACAATCCTTTGGGTAAATGCTGTAGTCCTCTTATTCAAGAAACCATCAATAAAGCATTAAATAGCAAAGAATAGTTTGCGACACATAATTTATAAAGTACGTCACAACAGTAATAAAATTAAAGATAATAAAAAACTATAGAATTAAAACTTTTGGAAATATTGTGTGTTTCAGAGATTTGGAAAAGGCTACTGAAGATGCTAAAAAAACTTTTGGCGATGAAAACAGTGTAAATATTATTCTTGAAAAAAGCTACGAAGAATATATGGAAGGTTTTACAGATAAAGAATGGCAAAGTTCTTGTTGAAGAAGAAAAATTAAAAGAAGGCGCATATCATTTTATCAATAAGTCAATAGCGAAAGGTTTCGTGGATTACGCCGGTACTGGATTGGATAAAATCTTGCCACCAACATCTCGTAGACAAGGTGCAAGGGAAAAGAAAAAACAAATTGTACTAACAAAAATAGAAAAAATTGTAGAAGTTTTTGTAGGAATATAAATTGTTGAGGGGAGCTAAAAAATGAGTGGTCAAATGAAAAATAGTATAGATTCGAAGAAAATATTTTACGGAATTACAATATTTTCAGTGTTGTTATTTGTTGTTGGAATTATAATTACTGTGACAAATAATCCGTTGAATGGTGGTGTAGCCAATGTGTTGAACAATGAATTTTTTAATCACATTACGATGTTTGTTCCTTTTTCGATGTGGGCTTGGTTAATCATTTTTGCTATTTTCTTTGTAAAAAAGAATTGGGTAGTTGTAACTACTTGTATTGTCTTGGCAATTCCGCATTTAATTTTAATTGCGGTGCTGGTTATAGATTCACACAGTCTGTCGGAAATTCTAAAATGGTATGTTATGATTTTAAGTTTCGGAAGTGTTGTTCTGTAAATAGAAAAGACTATCCAGATGAGAAAAATATGTTTGCATTTGGAATGGGGGGCTTATCCTATCCAAGAATTAAATAGCAATGGTTATATTATAGATGATATGAGCGTTGAAGAATTGGGATTTAGTGGTGATATTGCGAAAAAATTAAAATCACGCAAAAACTTTATAATGATTTGTTTGTAAACAACGAAAAAGAATTTTTGTATATTGGAACTAAAAAACCAAATGATATTATATAGAATAAAAGAATTATACGAAGAAGTAGCACAATTGAATATTTGAGAATTTTAGTGAAAAGTAAAATTATCATTTCAAATTTATTGGGGAAGCTTTTTAAGTTTTCCTTTTTAATTTCAAAAACTTAGATATGTTGTAGGATTTTGTTGTTGATATGAAAGGTCAAAGATGGTATAATTTAAGAAAGATATATTTTTTTATTCAATTAGTCAGAGAAAGTCAAAAGAGGTGATAGTATGGCAGGGCTTAGTAACAGCATTGAAGCTTTTTTGAAGGAATTGTTGAGTAATACTGACGATGATTTCATTGAAATAGGCAGAAATGATCTTGCCAATCAATTTAATTGCGCTCCATCGCAAATTAATTACGTTCTGACTACTAGATTTACTCCTTACAAGGGTTATTATATTGAAAGTAGACGCGGTGGAAGTGGATATGTTAAAATAATAAAATTAACAATTAAAGACAGTAATCCGATTAAGGAGATTGTCGAAAATGTTATTGGAGATAGAATTACAAAGGATAAGTCGAATAATATTATTAATATGCTTTTGGATGAGGAATTGATAACTGAAAGGGAAGCTTTGGTTATGGTTCACGCTTTGGAGGATAATACTTTGTCGAAGGTGGATTTTAATGACAGGAATATTCTGAGGGCTGATTTGTTGAAGAATATGTTATTGGCTTTTATGAGATAGAGGTGATTATATGAATTGCGATAATTGTGGCAAACCTGCTTTTATTCAAGTTAAAATTGTGGGACCATTTGGTGCTCGTGATGTGAATTTGTGTCATGATTGCTATGAAGAATATATGAATAATTTGAAGAATGAGATTATTTCGAATTCTGATTTTAAGTTTGATTCTGATCAAGAATTGAACGAAAACAAGGAGCTTTTTGAAGAAATCGCAAAGCAAATTTCTGATGTGGTGGAGCATTTGCCTTTTGAAAAGGTACAACAATCTTCAAAGAAAGATGTTGACGATAAAAGTGTGTGTCCAGTGTGCAATATGCCGTTTGATGAGTTGAAGAATTATTCATCGATTGGTTGCAAATATTGTTACGATCATTTCAGAGATTTCATCATGGATAAGAGAAATTCGAAAAGTTATCCAAAATATTACAGGGGCAAATTCCCTAAGAATTTTGAAAAGGCAAAGGAAATTTTGGAGAAGTTGGATAGTTTGTCTGATGAGCTTTTCATTGCAATGGATAATGAGGAATTTGAAAAGTGTCACGATATTCAAACGAAGATTGACGATTTGGAATTGAAATTACAAGAGTATAGGGAAAAATGTTATGAATAATTCAAGTGTTGTAATGAAATCTGATGTGTCGTTGAGGAGAAATTTGTCGGACTATAATTTTATGTTGGTTATAGATACGGATTCTTGCGATGATATGAAATCAGATATTAAAAAAGAATTGAATAATTTGGAATATTTGAAGGAGTCTAGCGTTTATTCTTTTAAGGATACTAAAAGTACGAACAGAGATTATCTAAGAAAACAAGGATACATTTCTAGTGCTTATTATGAGGATGTGTCTCCCGAAGTTATCATAAATAGCGATAAAAAATGCGTGTTTACTTTGGCAGATAATGACCACATTTGCATTACTGCTTACGATTTTGGGAAAAATTTGAGAGATATTTACGAAAAATGTCTGAATATTGAAGAAAAATTGAATGACAAATTGAATTTTGCTTTCGATATTGATTTTGGATATTTGTCAGATGATTTCTACGATTCGGGATGTATGATGGATGTGAGCGTGTGTATGAACTTGAAGGCTTTGGAGTATTTCAACAAGATAGACGATATTCAAGATGTTGCAAGATACAGAGGATATATGTTTGAGAGAGCTTTCAATTCTAATACGAAAAGTTCGATTTACAGGCTTACGACTAATGGTCATTTGGTGGATCCTGAATATATTATCAATGATATGACGCTTTTGATTGATTCGATTTCTAGAAAGGAAATTGAAAACAGACGCATTTTATTCGAAAATAATCCTGAGTTTAAGGATGACCTTTTGAGAAGTGTGTCGATGCTAAAATATTCAAGAGTTTTGGATGAAATTGAAGGAATGAACAGGATTGGAGATTTACTGATAGCTATCGATTTTGGCATAGTCGATGGGTTCAATGTAGATGATATTCTGGACTTGTACGATAAGACAAATAAGTTGAAGCTTGAAAAATTTCGTGAAAACAATAAATTGAATCAAAACATTGGAGTTTTGAGAAGCGAAATTATCAAGGATACTTTGGAAAGACAGGTGAAAAATTGAGAAAATCAGATATTTATAATTTAAGAACTGAGGCTGTGTATGAGGCAATTAGTTTGAAGCACGCGGATCTTGGAGTGGAGCATGTGCTACTTGCTATGTTCAAGTTTGATTTCAAGGCGTCTCAATATTTGAAAAAACACGGTGGAAATTACGAAAAAATTAGAAATTTAATTATAGATGAGTTGGGTTATGGAGACAGCAAGGAAACTAATCAAAGAATTAGCCCGAAACTTGAAGAAATAATCACTCAAGCTGTGGGATTGTCTAACACTTACGGAGAAAGAGCGATTACTCCAGAACACATTATGGCAGCGCTCTGCATGGATAGTTCTAACTACGCTAATCATTTGATGAAAAAAACAGGCGTGGATACTATGAAATTGACAGCGGAACTTCGAAAATACTTCTTCATGAAGATGAAGAGAGAACAAGGAGATGTCAACGACACATCAGCTAGTTCTTCTAAGTCAAGTGAGATTGAAAAGTACACTAAGAATTTGAACGAATTGGCAAAAGAAGGAAAGATCGACCCTTGTATCGGTCGTGAGGAAGAAATCGAAAGGATTATTCAAGTTCTTCTTAGACGTAAGAAAAATAACCCTGTGTTGATTGGAAATCCTGGTGTCGGAAAGACTGCTATCGTGGAAGGCTTGGCTGTAAAGATTGTCAACGGAGATGTTAATGATATTTTCAAGGACAAGGAGATTTTGTCATTGGATTTGGCAGCGTTGTTGGCTGGAACAAAATACAGAGGAGATTTTGAAGAAAGAATCAAAAAAGTTATCGATACTTTGTCAAATTCTGAAAACAAAATTTTATTTATAGATGAACTTCATTCGTTGATGGGCGCAGGTGGTGCAGAGGGCGCATTGGATGCATCAAATATTTTGAAACCATCATTGGCGAGAGGCGATTTGCAAATAATCGGAGCTACAACTATCAATGAATACAGAAAAACTATCGAAAAGGACCAAGCTTTTGAGAGAAGACTTCAAACTATCATGGTAGATGAGCCTTCTGTTTCGGATTCTATACAAGTTATTGAAGGATTGAAGGACAAATACGAATCACACCATCACGTTCTAATTAGTGACGAAGCAATCAAAGCGAGTGTTGAATTATCGCACAGATATTTGAACGACAGATATTTGCCAGACAAGGCGATAGATTTGATAGATGAAGCTCAATCGATGGTTAGAGTGAAAAACTTCACTGGTGGCAAAAATTATGCGAAAATTCTAGAAGAATTAGAAGAAGAAAAACAAGAAGCTATTCAAAATTCTGACTTTTTACTTGCAGCAGAAAAAAGAGATGCCATCAAGGAAGTAGAAGCAGAAATGGAAGAAGAAGACCAAGACGAAAACAAATTGGAAATTGGATTCGATGAAATAGCGAATATCGTGTCACGCTGGGCAAAAGTTCCAGTGTCTAAGTTAACAGAATCAGAATCACAAAAATATTTGTTCTTGGCTGATAATTTGAAAAAAGTTGTCATCGGACAAGACAAGGCTATCGATTCTATTTCTAATGCAATTAAAAGAGCACGTGTCGGACTCAAAAATCCTAACAAGCCAATTGGATCATTTGTGTTTGTCGGACCAACTGGTGTTGGTAAAACATACTTGGCAAAGAAACTTGCTAAGGAATTGTTCAATGATGAGAATGCGATGATCAGAATTGACATGACAGAATATATGGAAAAACACTCCGTATCAAAATTGATAGGATCTCCTCCAGGATATGTTGGTCATAATGATGGTGGACAATTAACTGATATGGTGCGTACGAAACCATATTCTGTAATATTGTTTGATGAAATCGAAAAGGCGCATCCAGATGTTTTCAACACGCTTTTGCAAGTTTTGGACGACGGTAGACTTACGGACTCCAAAGGACGTGTGGTTAATTTCAAAGACACTGTAATCATAATGACATCAAACATTGGAGCAAGTGAACTTGAAAGCAAAAATGTAATTGGGTTTAATACAGCAGAAGATGTTGAAGTTGATGAATACAACAGAAACAAAGAAACTATCAACAATGCAATGAAGTCGATGTTCAAGCCAGAATTTATGAATAGATTAGACGATGTTATCGTGTTTAGTAATTTGAACAAGGAAAATGTAAAAGAAATTGCTGGATTAATGATGGATGAATTGGTTGAGAGAATGGCGAAGAATGATTTGATAATTTCATATGACGAAAAAATCTTGGATTATCTTGTAGACAAAGGATACGACAAGAAATTCGGAGCAAGACCTCTTGAAAGACTTATCAGGACAGATATTGAAAATGAACTTGCCGACAAGATCCTAAACGGAGATATCGACAGAACAAGAAAAACTACGATAACTGTAGTCAACGACAAAGTAAGCTTTAGAAGATATGTAAGACGCAAAAAGACTGTGAAACAATAATATGAAAAAGAAAACAAAATACGTGTGCAAAAATTGTGGCTACGAGCAAGCCATGTGGATAGGAAAATGCCCCAACTGTAACAGTTGGGGCTCTATGCAAGAACAAGAAATCGTTGATGAAAAATCGAATACTACAACAACAAGTTCAACCAAATCTTCAAAAGCGGTTAAATTGGTCGATGTAAAGATAGATTCATCGGAGAGAATTCAATCGTCGATTACTGAATTAAACAGAGTTTTTGGTGGAGGACTTGTCAGAGATTCCGTGTCAATTCTAACTGCAAGACCAGGAGCTGGAAAATCAACTTTGCTGTTGGAACTTGCAAATGATTTGGCTTCTAAAAATATAAAAGTTCTCTACATTTCTGGAGAAGAATCCACATCTCAAATCAAACAAAGAGCGATGAGAACTATGGAGAAAATCCCGGAAAATATTTGGTTGATTTCAACGACAAGCATGGACAACGCTTTGGATTCTATTCACAAAATAAAACCGAATGTGATTTTCTTGGATAGTATTCAAACATTTCAGCTTCGTGAGTACACTTCACGTCCAGGCTCTCCTGTGCAAACTGTTGAATGTGCGAATAAAATCGTAGAAATCTGCAAAAATCCCGAAAAACCAACTCTTGCGATTATGGTTGGGCATATGACAAAATCAGACGAAATGGCAGGACTCAGAACGCTTGAACACTTGGTAGATACTGTGCTTTATTTGGAAGGTGAAAGTGACGATCCATTGAGATTGTTGACAACGACAAAAAATAGATTCGGTCGAACTGGAGAGATTGGACTGTTTAATATGCAAGAAGATGGAATAAAGGAAATCACCGATGCGTCAGATTATTTCGTCACAAAAAGAAAAAAAGATGTAAATGGTGCAGCACTTTCTGTAATAAAAGAAGGGTCACGAATTTTGGTTGTCGAGGTTGAAGCATTGGTGTCCAAATCATTCACTCCGTATCCTCAAAGAATAGGTGACAGTCTTCGTAAAGACCAATTGAATACACTCATTTCTATCTTGGAAGAACGCGCAGGGATGAATATGTACGACAAGAATGTCATCATCAAAACCACAGGAGGAATCAAAATCCAAGAACAATCCGTGAATTTGTCCATAATAATGGCAATTGCATCATCACTTATGAACAAACCAATTCCATCTGATGTTGTGTTCATTGGAGAAGTTGGATTGACAGGAGAAATCAAAAGAGTTCCACAAATAGAAACCAGATTAAAAGAAATCGAAAGATTGGGATACAAAAAAGTTTACATCTCACAAAACACAAATCTAACACAAAAATACGATCTTGAAATCAAACAATTTGATAGTATAAGATCTGTAATATCAGATATATTTTAGAAGACACTCACAAAAATAGAGTGTCTTTTTCTAATTCTTTCCTAATATTAATTTATTATTATCAATATAGGTTTTTATAGCTGACAAATCATTTTTATCATACAAATCCAATAGATATTGTCTGTGGATTTTGGATTCTTCTTGACCATCCTTGTAAATTGGATAATCTTCGTTTTCTTTCATGGACTGCATAGCCTTTTTCAAATCATCATCAGAATCAATGCCGTATCTTTCAGAATACGGATTGTAAGAATACATAGTTTTACTCTTACACATTGTGAATGAGAACGTCATTACAGCACATAAAAAAATTATAAATAATTTGCTACGTTTCATAAAAGCCTCCAAACTTTTTATTTAATTTAATTATAAAACGTTTTCTAAAAAAAAACAACTCCTATATACAAAAAAAGAGTGGACTATGTCCACTCTTAAAATTATAATTCTTTTTCTATTTCGTCTAATATTTCCAATAATTGTGGAAGGATTTCTTCAAGAACTCCATCGTTCATTGGGTTTTTGATGTTACCAGCTTTTATTATTCCGAAGAATGATTGGCTTCCACCAACTTTACAGATTTCAAGGTAATCTTTGAAAGCTTCTTCGCGGTTCTTTCTTGATTTCAATAAGAATTGGAATGCGCAAACTTGTGCCAATGTGTAATCAATGTAATAGAATGGGTTATTGAAGATGTGACCTTGTCTGTACCACCAAGTTCCTTTTTCTAAGAATTCATCATCATAATCCAAGTTTGGACGATACATCAATTCTATTTCGTGGTATTTTGCTTTTCTTTCTTCAGATGTTGCATCTGGATTTTCGTATACGAAGTGTTGGAAATGGTCGATAGTTACACCGTAAGGAATGAAACTGATAGCTCCATCTAAGTGAGAGAATTTGAATTTGTTAGTTTCTTCTTCGAAGAACAATTCCATCCATGGCCATGTCAAAAATTCCATACTCATTGAATGAATTTCACACGCTTCAAATGTTGGCCAGATGTATTCGAAAATTCTTCCGTCCATTGAAGTATAAGATTGGAATGCATGACCAGCTTCGTGAGTCATTACTTCGACATCGTGAGTAGTTCCGTTGAAGTTTGCGAAGATAAATGGAGATTCATAATCTTCAATTGTCGTACAATATCCGCCGCCTTCTTTTCCTTTTTTACTTTCCAAATCGAATAATTCTCTTTCATACATAAAATCGAAGAATTTTTTAGTTTCTGGTGACAATTCTGAGTACATTTTCTTAGCGTTATCTACCAAGAAGTCTTTTTCTCCGTGAGGTTTTGCATTACCATCTGTGAACATTACGTTGTTATCGTAAGCTTTCATATCTTCAATGCCAATTCTCTTTGATTGTTTCTTTCTCAATTCAAGATAAACTGGTGTTACGTATTTTTTGACAAATTCTCTGTATTTTGCAACATCATTCTTGTCATAATCAGTTCTCATTAATGATTTGTATTGGTATTCAATGTATGAATCAAATCCCAAAGCTTTAGCCATATCTGTTCTAACGTGAACCATTTCATCGTAAATATCGTCGATTTCTTTTTCGTGTTCTGAGAAAAATTCTGAGATTTTTCTTGTGGCAGCTTTTCTTTCATCACGATCTTTTGATTGTGTGTAAGGAGCCATTTGTGACAATGTCAATGTTTTATTGTCAAATTCGATTTGTGCAGATGCTATTAATTTGTTGTATTTAGTAGTTAATTGGTTTTCTTTTTGTTTGAATGGAACAGCCTTTTCATTAAAAATCAATTGACAGCTTATTAAATCAAACAAATGTTGTCCGAAATGTTTAACCAATTCGTCTTTGAATTTGGAGTTGTCGATAGCTTCGTACATTTTAGTGTCAAGCACTGAATAATGTGGCATGTATTCATCCAAGAAATCTTGTTCTTCTTTGTAGAATTCATCATTAGTATCGATCGTGTGACGAATGTATGCAAGGTTGACATTAGTGCTTAATGTTTTCTTGTATTTGTCCATTTCTTCCATGATTTTGATTTGTTCTTCAGAAGTTGTGGAATCGTTAAATCTTTTGATAAAATCTTCGACCTTTTTCTTGTCTTCTTCGAAGTTAGGTCTAGTGTATTTGTATTCTGTAAATTTCATTTTTTCACCTCTAAAATTATTTTATCATATTTTGATACTATGTAAATGTTTTTATGGTTGATAAATTCAATAAGCTATCGGTTTGAGATATAATATAAAAAAGGAGATGAAAAAATGAACTCTGATTACAAAGACAAAATCAAAGGAGCGTTGTATGCATTTGCGATAGGTGATAGCATGGGCGCTACGACTGAATTTATGACAGAAGAGGAAATCTCTGAAAAATACGGTAAGGTTACAGATATTGTCGGAGGTGGTTGGCTTGATTTGAATCCAGGAGAATGCACTGATGATACCGATATGAGTATTTGTGTTATGAATTCTCTGATGGAAAATGACCGTGATAATTTTGAGAAAAATACTATGAAAAATTTCGTGGAGTGGTACAATACTCATCCAAGAGGTATTGGCAATCAATGTAGACGTGCAATCGAACACTACATTCAGTACGAAATATTTATCGAAGAAGATGATACAGCGCTTGGAAATGGAAGTTTGATGAGAGCACTTCCTTGTGCACTGCTAGATAATGAAACTTCTGAAGAACTGAACATAAAACAAGGAAGACTCACTCACAATAACGAAATGTGTGACAGAATTTTAAAAGAATACACACAAATTATCAGAGATAATATCAATGGAAAAAAACATGAACTAAAAGATACGCAATTGTTAAAACCATCAGGATATATCGTGAACACTTTCAATAATGCGATTCATTGGGCTAAGGAAAATTCAATTGAAGATTGTATTATAAATGCTGTAAATCACGGGGGAGATTCTGACACGATAGCTGCAATTGCTGGGAGTATAAGTGGATCAATTCATGGATATTCTACAATTCCTAAAAGGTGGATTGAAAAGTTAGACGAAAATGTAAAAAAGCAAATTGAAAAATTCGTAGAGTATTTGGAAAATCAAATATAAAAGCAATAAAAAATCCTGCATTTCGCAGGATTTTTTGAGTTATATTATTCTGTTATATCTTCTCCGTTATAAGCGTGAGTAAATATCATTTTAACTATTTCTGGATTTGATTCACGTGGGTTTGTCAAAGTACATGGATCTTCGTAAGCGTTCTTGCTCATTTCATCTAATACTTCGTCAAATTTTTCTTTGTTAAATCCGAATTTTTCTTCAACTTCTTTCAATGTTGGTGGAATGCCAACTTTTTTAGCTAATTCTCTAACAGCGATTGGATAATCTTCAACGTTTAATTCTTTTTCAATCCAATCAACTTTGTCAGTAGCTTTTCTGTTAAATTGTGTGATGTATGGAAGTAGAATTGCGTTAGCAAGTCCGTGAGTAATTCCAAATTCTCCACCAATTTTGTGTGCTAATGAGTGAACTAAACCAAGTGAAGCTGATGTGAATGCGATACCTGCCATTGTTGATGCATTATGCATTTTTTCACGAGCTTCCATGTCATCTGGATTTTCACAAGCTTTTGGTAAATATTCAAATACCAATTTCAATGCGTGAATTGCAAGTGCATCAGTATAATCGTTAGCTATATTAGATACTAATGCTTCAGTTGCGTGTGCTACAACGTCCATACCAGTATTTGCTGTAACTGATTTTGGCATCTTAGATGGTAGGACTGGATCTACTATAGCGATGTCTGGGACGATGTGATCAGATACCAATGGGTATTTGATGTGTTTTTCTGTGTCAGTGATTACTGAGAATGCTGTGATTTCACTTGCTGTACCAGAAGTTGATGGAATTCCTACAAATTTTGCTTTTTTACGAAGTTCTGGAAGTGATCCTGGTTCGATAATGTCTTCGAATTTTAATTCAGGATGTTCATAAAAAGCCCACATACATTTTGCAGCGTCCATTGCAGAACCGCCACCTAATGCTACAATCCAATCTGGTTGGAATTCTTGCATTTTCTTAGCGCCTGCTTCAACAGTTGTAACTGATGGATTTTCTTCAACGCCATCAAAAACACATACTTCCATGTTTGCTTTCTTCAATTCTTCACAAGCTCTGTCTACGAAACCGTTTTTCTTCATAGAATTACCGCCTGTAACTATGATTGCTTTCTTACCTTTTAATTCACTTAATTTTGAAAAAGCTCCTTCTCCAAAGTGAATAAAACCTGGAATATGAAGTACTCCGTTTGCCATAATAAATCACTCCTTTTGTAATTTGTACAAAAACTTATATGTTTCTGCTATAATAATATTATATCAATATTGGAATCGTTTAGTCAAATAAAAAACGAAATATTTAACGAATAAATCATATAGTGTTAAAGTATTTTAGCACGACAAATAACAACGATATTTTAAAACGTTCTTTTATAATTTGAAAAGAGTTTCATAAAAATTTGGGAAATCAAAAAGGGGGAATAAAATGTCAGAAGAAAATAAAACGAAAAACGTGAAGAAGAAAATATGGATTATTTTGGTAGTTGTACTTATATTCTTGGCATCTTTTAGTGCGTTGGTGTTCAAATCAGCAGGATTTCAAAGATTTAAGAAAAATGTAAAAAGTGAGTACAGCGGTGGAATCAAAAGAGAGATTATAATTTACAACGCAGAAGGAAAAGAAATTTTCAAAAAAGAAGGCAAATTCGATTTTACTTACGATGACAAATGCATCGAATACATCGATACGCAAACTAATTTGAAACACAATGTGTTTGCAGGAGACAACTCGACTGTAATTATTAATGAATTGAAATAACAAAAAGCAAACTAATAAAATAAGGTAGCCTATATAAGGCTACCCTTTTTTAGTGGTGGAGATGAGGAGATTCGAACTCCTGTCCAAAAATATATCCCTAAGAACTTCTCCGAGTGCAGTCAATTAAGTTTTATTCGTCGATCAAAATTTAATTGACAAAACTATGATCGATATATCCTCTTAAATAATCTCATATATCAGAGGAAAATATACGAGATGTTCCTGCTAATTAGTTGAGATTCAAAAAGAAAACGCAGGACGATTTTCTAGTTTTTGAATCGGCCGCCGTTATTAGGCAGCTAATGCGAAGTTATTATCTTCAGCGTTTATATTTAGTTGTCCTTTTTTTACGTTTGTAGACGAAAACGACTCGCTATTCAAACTTCAATATCCCTGTCGAAACCAAGACATCCCCATATTTTTGTAACTATATTTTATCATAAAATGTGTAATTCTTCAAATAATTGATAAATACATAAACATATTATAAAATGTAATTAATAAAATATTTGGAGGTTTTTATGAAAATAGCAATAGCAGCCGATCACGGTGGATTTGAATTAAAAGATTCAATGGTTGAATATATAAAAAGTTTGGGAAATGAAGTTGTGGATTTGGGAACAAATTCAGCTGATTCAGTAGACTATCCAGATTATGCAAAGAAAGTTTGCGAAGAAATCCAACAAGGAAACTCTGATTTGGGGATTTTGATTTGTGGAACAGGAATTGGTATGAGCTTAGCAGCGAACAAATTCGAAGGAATAAGAGCAGCTTGTGTGTCTGATGTATACAGTGCGAAAATGAGTAGAAATCACAACAACGCGAATGTGCTTTGCATCGGAGCGCGTGTAATTGGAGATGAGGTTGCCAAACTTATCATCAAAACTTTCTTGGAAAATGAATTCGAAGCTGGTCGTCACCAAAGAAGAGTTGACAAGATAATGGCTTTCGAAAAAGAAAACAAGGGATTATAAAATGTCAAAAAAAGCTTTAATTATTGACGGTTCATCGCTTTTATTCAGAGGATTTTACGCTATCAGAGATTTGACTACAAAAGATGGCATTCACACAAATGGTGTGTTTGGTTTTATGAATATGTATTATTCAGTTATGGGAAAACTCGATCCAGAGCTTGTGGTTGTGTGTTTTGATAGAAAAGAGCCAACTTTTAGACACGAAAAATATTCTGAATATAAGGGTAATCGCCAAGAAACTCCAGAAGAACTTATCGTACAATTCGATATGCTTAAAGAATTGTTGAAAGCGATGGGAGTTTCATACATTGATTTAAAAGGATATGAAGCAGACGACATTGCTGGAACTTTGGCAAAACAAGCTTCATCAAAAGACTACGATGTGTATTTGTTAACTGGTGACAAGGATTATCTTCAACTTATCGACGAAAATACTAAAGTTGTTCTTACAAAAAGAGGAATTACTGAAACAAAAATCTACGATGTAGATGCTTTAAAGGAAGAATACGGAATTACTCCTAAGCAAATGATTGATTTGAAAGGTTTGATGGGAGATAAATCGGACAATATTCCGGGAATTGATGGAGTTGGAGAGAAGACTGCTCTTAAATACATTCAAAAATACGGAAGTATTGAGGGATTGTACGAACATGTTGATGAAATCTCAGGCAAGAAAACAAAACAAAAAGTCATTGATGGAGAAAAGAGCGCTTATTTGAGTAGAGAACTTGGGACGATAAACACAGATGTTCCAAAAGATTTAATGGGATTTGTAATCGATGATTGTTCGATAAAAGAAGCTGACAATGATCATTTGATTGAAGTTCTTACAAAACTTGAATTCAATAGTTTTATCAAAAAACTTCCAAACGAAGAATCTAGTGAAAAGTTTGAATACGAAAACTTAGATGTAAATGTAGATGAGATTAAGGCTTATATTAAAGAAAACAAAAAGTTTACTTTTGCATTGTTCAACGATGATTACTATGTCGACAATGAGCCTGTGATTTTTGCACTTTACACTGATAAGGTGTATATAACTAGAAACGTAGACATTGTAAAATCATTCAAGGAAGAATTCGAATCAAAAGATATCAACAAGCTTTCATTTGATATCAAACCATGTATTTATCATTTGATGCGTTATGGCATCGACATTTCGTATAACTACGACGATGTTGTCATCATAGAATATCTTCTAGATCCTTCGAAGACAAGTTATAGCATGGAAAGGTCTGATCCTAAAGTTATAGGTTATGATTTTAAACCGCTTGAAGATATTATAGGTAAAGGCAGATCCAAGAAGACTATTTTGGAATCAGATGACAAAGAAATCGACAATTACGTAGTAAAATACATGATGTTCACAAATAAATTGTACGAAAAGATTTCAGAAATCGAAGAAGAGGATATGATGCATCTTTACAGAGATGTTGAAATTCCTTTGATAAAAGTATTGTGCGATATGGAATTTACGGGAGTTTGTGTAGAAAAAGAAACTTTGGTTGAGATGGGAGAACTTTTCGAAGATGAGATAAAATCAATCGAAGACAGTGTTGAGGAACTTATCGGCAAGAAAATCAACATCAACTCATCAAAGCAATTAGCAGAAGTGTTGTTTGAAGATTTGGAGCTTCCTGTAATAAAAAAGAACAAAACTGGTCCATCGACAGACCAAGAAGTTTTGGAGGCTTTAAGTGGTAGACACGAAATCATCGACTACATTTTAAGATACAGAACTATTGCGAAACTCAAAACAACATATATCGATGGAATGGTTGATTTAATTAAAGAAGACGGCAAAATCCACACGACTTTCCAACAAACTATAGCGCAAACTGGAAGAATTAGCTCCACTAACCCTAATTTGCAAAATATTCCTATTAGAACTGAAGAAGGAAGACTTATCAGAAAAGCATTTGTTCCAAGCGAAGGAAGTGTTCTGTTGGATGCGGATTATTCTCAAATTGAGCTTAGAGTGTTGGCTGATTTGGCAAATGATGAAGTGATGCTTGATGCATTCAAAAACGGAGCAGACATTCACAGAAAAACTGCCAGCGAAGTGTTTAAGGTTGATTTTGACAAGGTAACATCACTTCAAAGATCCAACGCAAAAGCTGTAAATTTCGGTATTGTTTACGGAATTGGAGATTATTCTTTGAGTAAAGATTTGCACATAACTAGAAAAGAAGCCAAGGAATATATCGAAAATTATTTGAACACGTACAAAGGCATAAAGCAATACATGGAAGATATAGTTGCAATTGGTAAGGAAAAAGGCTACGTTGAAACTATTATGAAAAGAAGAAGATACATTCCTGAATTGAAATCCAAGAACTACAATGTCAGAAGCTTTGGAGAACGTGTGGCACTTAATACGCCAATTCAAGGCTCTGCAGCGGATATAATTAAGGTAGCAATGGTGAAATTCTACGATAGATTGAATGAAGAAAATCTAAAAGCCAAGTTAATCTTGCAAGTTCACGATGAGCTTATTGTTGATTGTCCAGAAGATGAAAGAGAAAAAGTTCTAGAAATTATGAAAGATGTTATGACACATGCTGTTGATCTGAAGGTCGATATGAAGATTGATGTTAACAGCGCAGATAATTGGTATGATGCAAAATAAAAAAATCATCGTAGTATGTGGTAATATAGCCAGCGGAAAAAGTACGGTGTGCAAAAGAATCAGAGAAAAAGGCTTTGTTGTAATAGATTTGGATGAGATTACTCACCAAATCTATGAACATGGCACAGAACTATATTATAAGCTCATAGATGAGTTTGGCGAAGGAATTTTGGACGAAAATTCTAACATCGATAGGAAGAAACTTTCCAACATTGTATTTAATTCAAAAACATTACTAAAAAAACTTGAAGAATTGACACATACTGATATAATATTAAGAGTAGTAAAAAGAATTAAGAAGGAAAAATCTGATTTGATTTTTCTGGAAATTTCTATGTATTTGGAAAGCAAAAATTTGATTGATAAATACATTGATGTCGACGAAGATTGGGTAGTTGTAGCTGATAGAAATATCAGAATTCAAAGGATAATAGATAGAAACAACTTTGATTACGATACTGCAGTTACAAGAATTAATTCTCAACTAGACTATGAGAAAAAAATTAGTGAATTTGACGAAGTTATTGTAAACAACACGACTGAAGCTGATCTGCTACAAAAAGTTGACGAACTAATAGATAGGAAAAAAATATGAAATTTATTAAAAGATTTTTAATCACGATTATTTCTATTATTGTGATTGTGTTTTTAGTTGGATTTGGCGTGAGCGCTTATTCAACTATGTCAAGACCAGTGAAATATGTCGATTTGGTTAATACATACGCAAAAGAATACAACGTTGATCCACTTTTGGTTATGAGTGTGATTAAAGTTGAATCTAACTTTGATCCAAGTGTAAAATCAAAAGCTGGAGCTTTGGGGCTTATGCAATTGATGCCAGATACTGCTGAAAGTATTAACAATATGAGAAACACTCACTTTACAGTGGAAGATTTGAAAAAACCTGATAAGAATATTGAAATGGGTACGGCTTATTTGTCCTATTTATTGCACCATTTCAAAAATCACGATTTGGCGATTGCGGCTTATAACGGTGGAATTGGAAATGTAAAAGAATGGTTGTCTAACGAATCTTTTTCAAAAGATGGTCAAACTTTAGACGATATTCCTTCTTCTGAGACGAAATATTATGTTGTAAAGGTTGAAAACCAATACAATATTTACAAGATTTTCTACGAAGATACTAAGCTAGAAGAAAATATGCACAAAAATTTCAAAGTTTGGGCGAAAAACTACATTAAATTAATCAAAAATATTATTAACATATATTAAAAGACCTTTGTACAAAGGTCTTTATCACGCAGGGGTGGTGGAATGGTAGACACGCTGTCTTGAGGGGGCAGTGGGAGTAATCCCGTAAGAGTTCAAGTCTCTTTCTCTGCACCATTTTTTATTTTATTAAAGGGGTGAAAAAATGAGTTTAGAAAATCTGACTTTTAAAGGCGGATTTCACATGGATGATCATAAATCCTATACTCAAAATTGTCCTTTAGATACAAATTTTGAACCTAAAATGGTTTATATTCCATTGCATCAACATATTGGTGCGCCTTGTACACCTACAGTAAAAGTAGGAGATGAGGTAAAAGTGGGCCAAAAAATTGGTGAATCTAAAGCGACTATTTCAGCACCTGTTCACAGTTCAGTTAGTGGAAAGGTTATGAAGATTGAGCAGATGGTATTGTCAAATGGTCAAAAAGGTGAAGTTGTAGTAATCGAATCAGACGGTTTAAACGAATTAGGATACACTGAAACAAATGATGATTTCACACAGTTATCAAAAGAAGTTATCCTAGAAAGAATAAAAGAAGCTGGTATAGTAGGTTTGGGTGGAGCAGGATTCCCTACTCACATTAAGATGAAGAAAAAACCAGATGTAAAAATCGAAGAAGTAATCTTAAATGGGGCAGAATGTGAACCTTATTTAACTAGTGACCAACTTAATATGGAATTATATCCTCAAAAAGCAATCGGTGGATTGAAAATTATCATGAAATTGATGGATTGTGACAAAGGATACATAGGGGTTGAGGATAACAAACAAAAGGCAATCGGAATTTTGAAAAATGCCGCAAAAGATGAAACAAATATTTCGATTTGTGCTGTTAAAACTAAATACCCACAAGGGGACGAAAGAAGACTTATCAATGCAATTACTGGTAAGAAAATTTCTAAAGCTCAAAGATCAAACGAAAGAGGAGTTCAAGGTTTGAATATTTCAAGTGCTATGGCGATTTACGATGCTGTAGTTCACAGTATTCCTTTGACTCACAGAATAGTTACTATGACAGGTTCAGCTATCAAAGAACCTAAGAATATTTACGTTCCTATCGGCACTAAATTCAAAGATTTAGTGGATTATTGTGACGGATTCAAAGAAACTCCATATAAGATTGTCGTTGGTGGACCTATGATGGGCGCTTGCCAATACAACTTGGATGCTCCAACTGTTAAAACAACAGGCGGAATTATTTTTATGAACGAAAAAGATGCAACTCTTGCTTCTCCAGAACCTTGTATTAAATGTGCTAAGTGCGTGGATGTATGTCCTATCGGCTTATTACCATTGTTCTTGCAATTAAAATCATTGAACGGTGATTTTGAAGGAGCAGAAAAAATGCATTTGAATGATTGTATAGAATGTGGTACTTGCAGCTATGTTTGTCCATCAAACAGACCATTAGTTGAAGCAATTGTACACGCAAAGACTCAATTAAAAGCACAACAAAGGAAAAGGGGATAGTCTATGGAAAATAAAGAAATTGTACAAAAAGAATACGACTTATCTCATTTAATCGTAGAAGCTGCTCCTCATCAAAGAAGTGCAGTATCTATTCAAAGAATTATGCTTGATGTTATCATTGCTTTAGTTCCTGCTTTGATAGTGAGTGTTTACGAATTCGGAATGAGAAGTTTAGTTTTGGTATTGGCAGCAGTTGCAGCTTGCGTTTTATCAGAATACTGTTATCAAAAAATAATGAAACAACCTTCTACAATTAGCGATTTATCAGCTGTTGTTACAGGTATATTGTTGGCATTCAACGTGCCAGTTACACTACCAATTCCAATGATTATCATAGGATCGGTATTTTCTATTATAATTGTAAAACAATTATTCGGAGGAATTGGATCAAACTTTATGAACCCTGCATTAGCAGGACGTGCTTTCATAATGGCAAGTTGGGCACAAGCAATGAGTAACTACACTGCTCCATTAACACAAAAAGCAGTGGATGCAGAAACTTATGCGACTGTTTTATCAGGTGGTCAACCAGTTAGCTTTATGGATGCATTTTTAGGAAACTTGGGTGGTACAATCGGTGAAGTTAGTGCGTTGGCATTACTTATCGGTGTGGCTTATCTATTATACAGAAGAGTAATTAATCTTAGAATTCCATTAGTTTACATCGCAACAACATTTGTAACATTACTTATTTGCGGCGTAGGAATTCAAGATGCATGCATGAACATATTTATTGGTGGTTTAATCTTGGGTGCATTCTACATGGCTACAGATTATTCAACTAGTCCAGTTACTCCAAAAGGACAAATTATATTTGCAATTGGTTGTGGTTTCTTTACAGCAATCATAAGACAATTTGGTAACCTTCCAGAAGGTGTATCTTATGCGATAATCTTCATGAACTGTGCTGTACCATTTATCGATCAATATACAGTTCCAACACCAATTGGTAGAGGAGGTAAACAAGGAATATGAGAAGTTCAATAAATTTAGCTATTAGATTGTTCGTAATAACAGCAATAAGTGCGGTAGTACTTGCATTTGCAAACCAAGTTACTGAACCAATAATAGAAGCTAAGAGACTAGAAAATTATCAAAAATCTTTAAAAGTAGCTTTTCCTGAAGCGGAATCTTTTAAACCACTTGATGAAGCAAAAATTAAAGATTTAAAAGCAAAAGACGAAAATTTAGATGACGTACAAGAAGCTATCAAAGGTGGAAAACCTGTAGGTCATGTATACAAAGCAATTGGAGCTGGTGGATATTCAGGAAATGTTGTTTTCGTAGTTGGTGTAGACAATGAGAACAAAATCGTTGGCTATTCAATTCTTGAATCACAAGAAACTCCAGGAATTGGAAGTAGAATTGGAGATCCTGAATTCGTAGATTCAGTTATTGGAAAATCTATGGAAAAAGAATTAGCAGCTGTTAAAAAACCACAAGCTGACAACGAAATTCAAGCTCTAAGTGGTGCGACTTATTCCACTACAGCAGCCAAAAACGCATTGAACGTATCTCAAAAAGCTAATGCGGGATTAAAATAGGAGGGAAATTATGGAAAAAGGTAAAGCGGCTAAAGTTTTCAAAAGCAGCATTCTTAAGAACAACCCAGTTTTAATCCAATTGGTAGGTTTGTGTTCTGTACTTGGTGTATCAACATCAGTAGAAAACGCAATTGGTATGACTGCGGCGTTCACATTCGTTTTGATTTGTTCAAACATAGTAATATCATTACTTAGAAATTTTATTCCGGATAAAGTTAGAATTCCGGCATATATCGTTGTAATTGCAACATTCGTAACATTAGTTTCAATGATGCTTCAAGCATTTGTTCCAGCGTTATACAGTTCGTTAGGAGCATTCGTTCCTCTAATCGTTGTAAACTGTATAATCTTAGCGAGAGCCGAATCTTTTGCATCTAAAAATGGTGTATTCTTATCATTGTTAGATGGTATCTCAAATGGATTGGGATATGGTATTGTAATCGTATTGGTTGCATTCATCAGAGAGTTATTAGGTTCAGGAAAAATCTTAGGAAAACTTGTAATAGGAGATATTCCTCCAATTGGTATTATGTCAGCAGCTCCAGGAGCATTCATAGTACTTGGAATATTGTTAGCTACTTACAATTCTTTCTTATCAAGACAAGAAAGAAAGAAGAACAATATGAGAGGTGAAGACTAATGTTAGCAAATATATTTAAAATAATAGTTCTTTACTTATTAGTAAACAACTACGTATTTGGTCAATTCTTAGGACTTTGCCCATTGATAGGTGTATCTTCAAAAACAGAAACAGCTATTGGTATGGGTATGGCAGTATTCTTTGTAATCACAATAGCATCTGTCGTTACTTACGTTCTACAAATTCAAATACTAGAAAGATTTCACATTGAATACTTACAAACGATAGTGTTCATATTGGTTATTGCGACATTGGTACAATTCGTAGAAATGGCATTAAAGAAAATGAGTCCAAACTTGTACTCCGCACTTGGTGTGTTTTTGCCTCTTATAACTACAAACTGTATAGTATTGGGTGTTGCATTAGCAAACGTAAAAGAAAAATACAACTTAATTGAAACATTAGCAAGTGCTATTGGTGCTTCACTAGGTTTCATTTTAGCGATAACTTTATTAGCTGCAATCAGAGAAAGAATAGCATTGAACAAAAATATTCCTGAAAGTTTTAAAGGTGTACCAATCGCATTTATTACTATTGGATTAATGGCGATGACATTCTTCGGATTCGGCGGATTGGTATAGGAGGTAATAAATGACAATTTTAACTCCATTTATAATCTTAGGAGCACTAGGAATTTTATTTGCATTGCTTTTGGGTTTTGCATCTAAAAAATTCGAAGTTCAAGTTGATAGAAGAGTACTTAAAGTAAGAGAAATGTTACCTGGCGCAAACTGTGGTGCCTGTGGATTTCCAGGTTGCGATGGACTTGCAGATGCCATCGTAAACAAAGGAGCACCTTGTAATTCTTGTCCAGTTGGTGGAAAAGAAACTGCCGACAAACTAGCAGCATTCATGGGAGCTGATGCAGTAGATTCTGCAAAGCAAGTTGCATGTGTAATGTGCCAAGGAACTCCAGAATACGCTACTGAAAAATTCAAATACAAAGGTATTATGGATTGTAGAGTTAACCATAATCTTCAAGGTGGAAGCAAAACTTGTCCAGACGGATGTTTGGGTTGCGGAAGCTGTGTAGATGTGTGTGAGTTCGATGCGATTCACATTGTAAATGGCATTGCATTAGTAGATAAAGAAAAATGTACATCTTGTAAAAAATGTATTGAAATCTGTCCAAGAAATATTATTAAACTTGTTGACTACGATCAAGACGTTTATGTAAGATGTAACAGTCACGATAAAGGTAAAGATGTAAGACAATACTGTAAAGTTGGATGTATTGCTTGTGGAATTTGCGCTAAGATGTGTCCAGATGGATTCAGCGTTGAAGATAACTTAGCTCACTTCAACAATGCAGAAGGATTAGATCCAGAACAAGTTCAAAAAGCAGTAGACAAATGTCCTACAAAAGCTATTTATCCAGGACTTAAAATAAAAGAAGAACAAGCTAAAGCAAAAGCTCAAGAAGCTCCTGCTAAAGAAGCTTAATATTTTACAGACCGTTTTTTACGGTCTGTTTTTTTACGTTTAATTATCAAAAACTTAACAAACAAAGACATCAAAACAGCAAAATTGAAAATAAAAATTAATTAAAAGTTTAAAATAAAAAAGTAATGGGTATAATTTTAAGAAGTCAAATTTTGTTTGGCCAATAAAAATTAAGGAGAGCAATATGGGAGAATATTTAGTTTTCATAGGAATATTAATTATTGTCGTTGGATTCGCACTAAAACTAGATGTTTTGGGAATAGTTCTCTTAGCAGGTCTTGTTACAGGTCTTGCGGGAGGTCTTGGATTAACAGGCACTTTGAAAATTATGGGAGAAGGATTTGTCAATAATAGACTGATGAGTTTGTTCTTGATTTCATTTCCTGTTATCGCGATTATGGAACGATACGGACTTAAGGAAAAGGCTAGAGATTTTATATCGAAATTTAAAATGGCTAGTGCAGGTTCTGTTTTGTGGATATACTTGTTCATTAGATGGATAGCTGCTGCGTTTTCTTTAAGACTTGGTGGACACGTTCAATTTATACGTCCATTGATTTTACCAATGGCAGAAGGTGCTGCAAGAAAGAAAGTTGATTTGACAGAAGTAAGACTTGATGAATTAAAGGGTTTAGCTGCTGCTGTTGAAAACTACGGTAACTTCTACGGACAAAATATATTTCCATTGGCATCTGGTGTACTTTTGATGCAAACTACATTAAAAGATGCTGGATTTCCATTGGAAACTGCAGAAATAGCAAAATGGTCTATATTTGCAGGTGTTAGTATGTTGATTATTGCACTTATACAATGTGCTGTTTTTGAAATGAAACTTAGAAAGGATATAAAAAATGTTTGATTTTTTTGTAGATAATCAGGTTGTTCTTGATGAGATAGCATACATCTTATGTGGAATTATCTGCATAATGACTGGTATCCGTGCAAGATTCAACAAAGAAGCAAAAATAGGTACAATGCTTTTCTGGATATTACTTGGAGTATTGTTTGCTGGTGGAGGATTTTTGGTAAGAAATGTAGAATCTGGAGGAATAATTGTAGGTGTTATACTTTTATTATTGGGTTTATTATCAATCGCAAATCAAATCAAGCCAGCAGAATTTAAAGAACTAACAGAAGAAGAAAGAATGAAAAATGCTGAAAAAGTTGGAGGCAAGATTTTTATTCCAGCTTTAGTAATGGGAATTAGTGCGATGCTTTTATCGCAATTGAAATCTTTTAAGATTCCTTTGAAAAACACTGATGGTATATTCTCATTGTCAGCTGCACAAGTTCTTACTATTTCATCATTATTGGCTTTGATTATTGCGATTATAATCGCAAAACCAAAAGCAAAAGAAACTGCAGAAGACACTACAAAAATGTTGATGCAAGTTGGATCTTCATCATTACTACCACAATTATTAGGTGGTTTGGGAGTTATATTTGCATCTGCTGGGGTAGGTAAGCTAATAGGTAGCTTGGCTGCTGGAATTGTAGGCGATGCGGGAGTATTTGCGGCTGCTGTTGCATATATTGTTGGAATGGTTGTATTTACGATGATAATGGGTAATGCATTCGCTGCATTTACTGTTATTACTCTAGGAATTGGTGTTCCATTATTGATGGCAAAAGGAGCAAATCCTGCTGTTGTAGCATCACTTGGTATGACTGCTGGATACTGCGGTACTTTGATTACACCAATGGCAGCAAACTTTAACATAGTTCCAGCTGCAATCTTAGAGATGAAAGATAAAAATGGAGTTATTAAAGCACAACTTCCCGTTGCTTTAGCTCTAGTAGTTGTTCATGTTGTATTATTAATGATATTAGCATTTTAGGAGGTAAATTTATGAAAATTTTAGTTTCTGGATTTGATCCATTTGGCGGAGAAAAAATTAACCCTGCAATTGAATCAGTTAAGCTATTACCTGATTCAATTAAAGGAAATGAAATAATCAAAATAGAAATTCCTACAGTTATTGGGAAAAGTGTAGATAAATTAAAAGAAAAGATAAAAGAAGTTAAACCAGATGTTGTAATATCAGTAGGACAAGCGGGTGGACGTGAAGACATCACTGTAGAGAGAGTTGCAATCAATGTTGATGATTGTAGAATTAAAGATAACGAAGGAAACCAACCAATCGACGAAAAAATCGCCGAAGATGGCCCTGATGCATATTTGTTGACTCTACCAATCAAAGCGATGGTTGAAAATATTAAATCGGCAAACATTCCAGCATCTGTGTCAAACACTGCAGGAACATTCATCTGTAATCATGTTGCATATGGAATGGCTCATGTAAGAGCTACTGAATATCCTAATATGAGAACTGGATTTATTCACATTCCATTCTTACCAGAACAAGTTTTAGATAAACCACACACTGCTTCAATGAACTTGGATACAATTGCAAAAGCATTGGAAAAAGCAATTGAAGCTGTAATAGACAATGATGAAGACATCAAAGTTACAGGTGGAAAAACTCATTAAAATAAAATATGATTTAAAATCATAAAAATTTTGATTTAAGAACTTCGGAACATTTAAAGTTTCGAGGTTCTTTTTTTATTTGCAAATGAATTTTCATTTTTGTTTAATCTTGAAAAGATACACGATAAAATGATAAACTATAAGGTAGTTTAAAGGAGAATTTAATGACTAAATACGATAAAATTTTGATTGGATTTTTGTTGTGTTTTTCAGCTGTATTGTTTGTGATTTTGAATATTAATAACGTAAATTCACAAGACAAATACGTTTCAATTCAAGTGAACGGAAAAGAAATCAAACAAATTACACTTCCAATCGATCATTATGATTATAAAATCGATAATAAATACGGTCACAACATTGTTCATATTAATGGATACAGTGTTGCAATTACTGAATCCGATTGTCCGGACAAGTTGTGTATGCTAAAAGGAAAGATAGATAAACCAGGGGATGTTATTGTTTGTTTGCCGAACAAATTAGTTGTAGAAATTAAGGCTAACAAGCAAAACAAAGATGATATTGATGTGGTGAATTATTGATGAAAAGATTACATATTCCTATTTTAACGGCAGTTGCATTGGTTGTAAGCTTGATTGAGTCAATGATTCCACTTCCAATCGTAATGCCTGGAGCAAAACTTGGGCTCAGCAACATTGTAATACTAACATGCTTAATTGTTTTTGGTTTTAGAGATTCTCTTGTAATAGGAATCTTAAAATCATTTTTACTAATGCTAATCACCGGGGCCGTTATAAGCTTTTTTTATTCGTTGGCAGGAGCTGTAAGCTCCCTTGTTGTGATGTATTTGGTCAACAAATATTTGAGAAAATATTTTTCGTTGATTGGAGTTAGCTTGTTCGGAGCTTTCACTCATAACTTATCGCAAGTGCTGGTGTGTGCAATTATGCTGAACAATCTAAGAATTTTTGTTTATTTGCCAGTTTTGGTGTTTTTGAGTATATTTACAGGTGTTTTTGTGGGACTTACTTCGAATTACCTTACAAATGCACTTTCTAAGCAAAAAAATTATTTGTTTAATAATAGGAGATAACAATGAGAGTTAAGGAAATGAATGAGTCCCTAAGACCTAGAGAAAAAATGAAAATCAATGGTATTTCTTCAATGAGTGACGAAGAATTAATGCAAATCATATTGAAGACTGGAATCAAAGAAGAGGGAGTAGAAATTCTCTCCAAAAGAGTCATTGATTACATTAACGAAAATGATTACAAGGATTTATGCGTTGAGGAATTAATGAAAATAAAGGGAATTGGGATGGCAAAGGCTACATCAATCTTGGCTGGAATTGAAATAGGAAGAAGACTTGCTTTGAGAAAAGCGATGGATAGTTTCAGTCTTAATGATCCAGATAGCGTTGCAGAGATTTTTTGTAATGAGATTGGAAGTTGCGATGTGGAAAACTTCTATGCACTACTTCTCGATACTAAAAATAGAATTATTTCCAAAGAACTTATTAGCAAAGGCACTATCAATCAATCTATCGTTCATCCTAGAGAAGTTTTTAAATCTGCTATTAAGAAGGGAGCGAATTCGATTATTTTAGTACATAATCATCCTTCAGGTTCTCTTATTCCATCAAATGCGGATATTGAAGTTACAAAAAGATTGGATAAAGTGGGAGATTTGGTAGGAATACAAGTGTTAGATCATATTATTGTTAGCTCAAATGATAGTCTGAGTATGAGGAAAGGAATGTATTTTTAAATGAAATTATTTAAATTTCAACAAGAAGGTTTGGGAATTGATTTGGGAACTTCTAATTCCATTATTTCCGATGAAAACGGAAAAATAATAATTAACGAACCTAGCGTTGTAGCTATAGATATAAATAATTACGATATTGTCGCAGTGGGAACTGAAGCGAAAAGTATGATTGGAAAAACCCCTGACAATATCGTGGCGATAAGTCCAATTGAAAACGGCGTTATAGCTGATTTTGAATCGACTGTTAGTATGCTTTCGTATTTTATAAAAAAAGCGAGACCAAATTTTTCGGTTTTCCAACCAGAAGTGTGTGTATCAGTGTCTGCATCTTTGACGGATGTTGAGAGAAGAAGCGTGGAAGATTTGGCGCTAAATTCTGGAGCGAGAAGTGTAAAATTGGTTGAAGAAAACATCGCTTCTCTTAAAGGATTGGGTGTCGATGTAGATGACCCAACGGGACACATTATTTTAAACATAGGCGCAGGTACAATCGAAGCTTCTGTGATTAGTTTGGGTGGAATTGTGACAAGCTACTGCATCAAAAGCGGTGGAGAAGATATTGACCAAGAAATAAAACAAATTTTGAAGAAAAAATTTGGAGTTAACATCGGTATTTCAACAGCAGAAGCGATTAAGTATAAGATTGCGACATTGAATTCTGACAGGGAAAACAACACGATGATTGTCGGGGGAACTGATGTGATATCCACGATGCCAAAATCTGTTGAGATTAGGGCGAAGGATATTACACCAGCAATTGTGCCGATAGCAGATATGTGCATCGAAGCGTTGAGAAAAGTTTTGGAGAAAACTCCACCGGATATCGCAAACGACATTATCGCTGAAGGAATCTACATTGTAGGTGGAGTGAGTCTTATCGACTACATTCATGAATACATCACAAATGTTTTGGGAATTAAAGTGTTGAAAGTGGATAGCCCGATGGATTGCACGGGAATTGGTATTGGCAAATTCTTAAAGAAGGGAGACAAATAATTGGCTAAGTTTGGATATAATAATAAGCTTAGAAAAAGAGTGTTCTTCTTTGCGGTGACTTTGTTTCTCATATTGACTATTACAATATCAAACAATAATAAAACCTACATGTCTATTGGGGAAAACGCGATAGGAACAGTGATTACTCCTGTTAACAAAGTGTTTTATGTGATAGGCTCCAAATTTAAGGAATCAGTTCATTATGTTTTTGGAACTAAAAAAATGCGTGAAGATAATCAAAGATTAACGGTAGAAAACGCAAAACTACGAAAAAACGTAGATAATTTGAACAAAGTTATAAGTGACAAGAGATATTTGCAAGAAGAATACGAACTTTTGAGTAAGGATAGGGCTATAAAAACAAAAGCTTTTATAACTGGAAAAGATCCGGGGAATATTTTTACTAGATTTAGTATAGATAAAGGTTCAATGGATAAAATCAAAAAAGGTGACATCGTGATTGAAGCTGTGTCTTCAAATGATGGAATCGAAAAAGGTTTGGTTGGAGTTGTAACAGAAGTTGGACTTAACCATAGCAAAGTGGACACTATTATGAATAGCGGAAACAACGTTGGATTTAGACTTGCAAAAAGCGAAGACGTTGGGATTTTGAATGAAAAAGAAAAAGATATTTTAAAAGGATATATGTACGATTCTAATGCAGATGTAAAAGTTGGAGATATTCTGACAACTTCTGGACTTGGAGGAGTGTATCCGAGAGATATCAAAATCGGAGAAGTAACAGAAGTTATCAAGACAAAGGATAATTTCACCAAAATTATCAAATGCAAATCCCAAATCAACTTCAACAATATGTACCGCGTTCTTATAGTTGATGGACAAGGAGTGAATTAGATGAACAAATTAAAAATATTTTTGATAGTTTTGTTGGACATCATAATCCAAGCGACACTTCTTTCCAGAATTTCAGTATTCAACGTGTACACGAATATTTCCATACCGATAGTAGTGTTATTGTCTATTGGATTTGGTGCGTATACAGGCTCGTTAAACGGTATGATAATTGGGTTAATTGAGGATGCGATATTCAGTCCAGTTATTGGGGTAAGAGCGTTGATTTATTTTACATCAGGATTTTTGATTGGAAATAGCGAAGCAGGAATTAACAAAGAAGATCCAAGAAGTGGTATGATACTTACGTTTTTTGTGACTTTGTACTACACTCTCGTTCATTATTTTGTACTCTATATTACTGGAAATGGATTCAATAAAGCTTATTTAAAAGGACCGATTTTAATCGAAATGATTTTAAATGTTCTATTGTATTATGTTTTGTTTAAATTGTTCAAAAAGATATTTAAATTTCCAAAATTTAAGTTTATTTGAGGTACAAAATGAAGAAATTTGACAATAAATTTTTAAAAAAACTTGAAAAATACGATAGATTTACGATAATTATTGTGATATTGGCAATAATGATGACCGTACTTACTTTGAAATTAATGCATTTGACATTAATTAAAGGAAACTACTACAGGGATATTGCCAAGAATAATAGACTTCGTGAAGTCAAAATCCCTGCTCCTAGGGGAAATATTTACGATAGAAACGGAGAATTGTTAGCGACGACGAAAAATGTTTATGTTGCTAATTTGTACAAAGATCAAATCAAACAAATGAAGCTTGACGATAGTAATGACGCATTGTTGAATTTATCGAGAATTTTGGAAAAAGATGGTTCGATGAATACCGAAGATTTTCCAATCGCACTTAACGCTTTTACTTACAGAAATACGGACGATTATTTGAAAGAAGATAAATCACCGCTTGATAAAGTGGCATCAATTGTCATGGATAAAAACATAATGGCAAATCTGATCGACAAGACTTACACACAAGAAACTAATCAAGGAATTTATAAGAAAACAGTCTTGGATTATTGCTTGAATGCACTTCGTTCAAAAGGTTTGACTTTGAAATTGGATCGTAAAGATAATACAAAGTTCGATACAAATGACAAAGAAACTGTGAAGTTACTAAAAAAACACGGATTAAAGGAAACTTCAGATGTTAATTCTGCGATTGCTACGATAATTCAAAAAGATAAATCAATTATCAGAAAACTTTTGAACGACAGCGTCATTAGGTCGATGGTTTACAAGGAATTGGAAAAGGAAAATCTTCAAGATAATATCGTTCTGAAAGATATGGAACTAAAAGACAACCAAAAACTTTTGGAGAAAAAAGTTGAAATGATGAAGTTGTCCAACAAAATTGATTTTAAAACAGAAGCTGCTGACGATTTTGTAAATATTGTAAAAGACAATACTATAGTTGAGCTTTTGAAAAAAGTTGATGTAGAAGATGACAAGAAAACTGTCGTGTTGGAAAAAGCCCTAAACTTACTCAAGAAAAACGGAATACAAACAAACGTAGAGTTTAGCTTGGATGAAAAAGACAAGCAAAATCCAAAAGTTAAGGCTAAGTTTGTCACAGAAAGTAAAAAGTCTACAGATCCATACAAACACGTTGCAGATTTATTGAATTCGAATAATTTATCGTTCAAATTCATAACAGATGACGAAATCAAACTTATTGCTCAATCGGTAAACACTGAAAACAATATCAATCCTTCGATTAGTGTTAATGATTGGAAGTACATTTACGAAAAAAATATGGAAGATTTCTACAAGAGTTACGACAAGGAAATAAATTCTGATGTTAAGCTTTTGTATGAAGAAATTTTGAAGAAAAATAAATGCGAAAAATATTCAAAATACGATGCCTACAACATCGTAAGTATTTACAATCAATTAAAAAATAAAGGACAAAAAGGTTATGAGCCAATCGCTCTAAGCTACAATTTAACGGAAGAATCCGTGAGTAGCATCGAGGAAAGATTTGGAAAAAACCAAGGAATAGAGGTAGCGACAAGGTCAGTTAGATATTATCCTAATGGTGAAGAACTAAGTCACGTGTTGGGATATATCGGAAAGATTTCTACTGAGAAAGAAATTGAAGAATACGTAAAACAAAAAGGCTACAGCAAGGATGCTTTGATTGGTAAAACTGGAATTGAAGAAAGCAAAGAAGATGCATTAAAAGGACAAGACGGATCATTGAGAGTTATGGTCGACAGCAAAGGAAATAGAACTGAAACTTTGTCTGAGAAAAAAGCAATTCCTGGCGACAATGTGTATTTGAGTATTGACACTAATGTTCAAAGAGTTGCCGAAGAATCTTTGAAAAAATCTATAAAAGCCGTAAGCTCTGGAGGAACTTATGTATCCGAATGGGGCGACAAAACTTTAGCTGGATATAAAAATGCAAAAAGTGGTGCAGCAGTTGCAGTAGATGTTGAAACTGGAGAAATACTTGCAATGGCTTCATTCCCATCTTATAATCCAAATTTGTTTTCAACGGGGATTTCACAAACTGATTGGGAAAGTTTACAAGCAGAAGATCCGAAAGATCCAATATCCCCAAGACCTTTGTATAACATTCCAATGCAAGCTGCTATGCAACCAGGTTCTATTTTCAAACTTAATACTTCTCTTGCAGCATTAGAAGGTGGATTTGACCCTTATCACGAAATAAAATGTGGAGGATACGTCGATGTTGGAGGCTCTATATTCGGTTGCTGGATATGGAATGAACATAAAGGAACTCACGGCAGCGACAATGTGATGAAAGCACTAAGAGACAGTTGTAACTACTATTATTATTCTCTAGCACTTGGAAAAGATCAAAGACGTTCCAGAGATTTGGGATATCAATTGAGTGTTGATGAATTAGTATCTACTGCAAGAAAACTTGGCCTAGGTAGTAAAACTGGAATAGATATCAATATTCCAGCAGAAAGTACAGGAACGGTTCCAGACCCACAAATAAAAGAAAATAATTTCAAAGCGATATTCAGAAGATTTTTGGAAAAGAATGCAGAAAAATACGTCAAAGAGGGAGAAGTATTTACTGCAAAGGAAATGAAATCCAAAATCGACAAAATAATGTTACTTGCAGATGATAAAAATCTTCAAACTAGAAACAATATTATAAATACATTGGATAGTTTGGGATTTGATGCAGAAAAGAAAATAGACGGAGAGAGAAATTCGTTCGCCGATAAAATCAAATACGATTATTTGAGTCAATCAAAGTGGAATATCGGTGATATGTTGAACGTAGTTATCGGTCAAGGACAGAACGCATACACGCCACTTCAAATGGCAAGATATATGTCTGCATTTGCAAATAATGGATACTTGAACAAATTATCACTTGTAAATGAAGTAAAATCCAATGACAATTCCACATCGCTATTTAAAAATGAAAAGAAAAGCGAAAAAATCAAATTGAAAAATTACGAAAATTTGGAATATATCAGAAAAGGACTTCACTTGGCTACGACTGAAGGCTACGAAAAAAATACCTTTAAAAACTTCCCAGTTTCTGCGGGAGTTAAGACAGGAACAGCCCAAGTTGGGGTTAATCCAGTAACTGGAGAGACATATGACAATCATGCATGGATGATTGGATTTGCTCCAGTTGAAAATCCTAAAGTTGCAGTGGTAACAGTTATTATGCAAGGTGGAACGAGCACGAATAATGGACCAATGACAAGAGATATAATGGCAGAAGCGTTGAAATTAAAAAAAGAAAAAGACGAAAAACAAGAAAATACTGAGAGTGAGAATGATATGTATGAAAACAGTACTCGTTAATTCACAATTACAAAAAAAGGCTTTGTTGATACAAAGCCTTTGTAATTTATTAGACGGAAAAATTTTAATAGTAAATTCAGAAAAATCAAGAGAAATAGAATACGCATTAGGAGTGGAGGATTACTGCGTTTATGACACATTGGATGTGTTGAGTAATGTGGTTGATTACAAGAAATCCATGGTCAAAATCACAGAAGATAGATATGTTATACCTTCAACCATAAAACCCGACAAATATTCTGCTACAATTGATGATTACCAAAATTTATTGGATAAATTAAATGAGTTTGACATTGTAATATTCACTGAAGATATTGGAATAGAATTTGATGAAGAAATAATGTGGGGAAATGAAGAAAAATCTCACGCAAAAAAATCGTATCAAATTACGGATTCATCATCTAAAAGTAAATCTGATTACAAATACATTGGAAAATTAGAATTCACAAAAGAATACGAGAAGAAAATCAATTCCTATTCTGAAAATGTCGATGAAAAACTAACTGAAATTATCCAAAATTACAAACAAGACAAAGAAGCGAAAATCGGATTTTTCGATAGGATTTTCAAAAGATGAAATATCTATTCATAGACAAAAACACTTGGGGATATTATGATGATGAGCTTAAATTATTGGGAGATTACGACAGTGAACTTGGTAACATCTACGTAGCCAAAATCACAAAATACGATAAAAAACTCGACGCGTTTTTTATAGAATACGACAAAAAGAAAACAGGATTTCTGAATAATACAAAGTTCACCAAAAATTTGAAACCATCTGATGAAATAATAGTTCAGATGACAAAAGAATCAATAGGTGACAAATACCCCAAATTCACAACGAAAATTACGATTGAAACAGAAAATTTGAAATACACAAACGGCGACAAATTAACATTTGAAGGAAAACAAAAATACAAAGATATCGATAAATTCAAGCAAAAATACACATTCACAGGAATTGTGGGCGAGGATTTCTTCAAACAAGAAAAGTCACAACAAGAAAAGGAAATGAATTTCATTGTAAACAAATTACGTTACATTGAAACAGAGAAGAAATTCCTTCCGATTCCAAAACTTTTGTACAAGAAAAATCCAGTGGATAAAATAATTCAAGAAGAAGATGTGGATTATTTGATAACTAATGACAGAATAGTTTACAGACAGTACAAGGGGATTTTAAATGTAAAATTTGATGAAAATTACGATTATACCTATGATAATTTGATAAGTCGTGATATAATAGATAAAAATTCAGAAATAATAAAACTGAACAATAACGCAGAAATTGTCATTCAGAAAACCGAGGCGATGTGGGTTGTGGATGTGAATTCTTCTCAAATGATAATGAGTGAGGATTATTTTCACGAACTAAACACAAAAGCTTTGAAGAAAATTCATCAGATGATTTATTTGAAGAAAATGGTGGGCATGGTTATTGTGGATTGTGTCAGAGAAAGTGACAACAAAAAGTTATCAGATTTTATTGAAAATGAATTTTGTGAACCGAATATAAATTTTCATGGATTTAGCAATTTAAATCTATTAGAATTCACAGTAAAACTTGACAAATAAATGAAATTACTGTACAATTATTTGGTGTGTAACCGCTCGAATCGGGTTTTCAAACTTAAAAAGTACCTAGATTTGGCGAGTCTTAAAAATGAGGAGGTGCACTAAATGTTCGCAATTATTAAAACTGGTGGAAAACAATACAAAGTTTCTGAAGGAGATATCATTAAAGTTGAAAAAATCGAAGCTGAAGCAGGCGATAAAATCGAATTTGATCAAGTATTAATGGTAGCTGGAGACGATGTTAAAGTTGGAAGCCCTGTAGTAGAAGGAGCTAAGGTTTCAGCTGAAGTTTTGGATCAAAAGAAAGACAAGAAAATTGTTATTTTCAAGTTCAAAGCTAAGAAAAACTACAGAAAGAAAAAAGGTCACAGACAACCATATACATTAGTTAAAATCGAAAAAATTGATGCTTAATGGTAACTGTCGATATTTTTAGAAAAGACAAAAAATTTGTAAAAGTCAAATCAACTGGTCATGCTGATCATGGATCCTATGGAAATGATGTGGTCTGCAGCGCTATCAGTGTTTATCTGATTAATACTGTTAACACATTTACTGAAATACTTAAGCTTGACAGTGATAAGTTGAAATTTCATTTTGAAAGCGGAGATGCTTTCTTCGAAATAAACTATGACTTACTAAACGAGACTGAAATGATTCAGGTGGATATTTTGATGAAATCATTGGTATTTGCTCTGGAATCAATACGAAACGAAAATATAAAACACTTGAAAATTAACTATCGGGAGGTGTAATGATGATAAAATTAGATTTACAATTATTCTCTAGTAAAAAGGGAGTAAGTTCTACTAAGAACGGTCGTGATTCCGAATCCAAAAGATTAGGAACTAAAAAAGGTGACGGCCAATACGTTCTAGCTGGTAACATATTAGTTAGACAAAGAGGAACAAAAATACATCCAGGCAACAACGTTGGAAAGGGTGGAGACGATACACTTTTCACTAAAATTGACGGAGTAGTTAAGTTCGAAAGAATTGGTAAAAACAGAAAGCAAGTTTCTGTATATCCAAAAGAAGCTTAATTTTTTAGCAACACCTTTGTTATGATTATAAATTGGATTTCCTTTTTATAATCGTAAGGTGTTGCTTTTTTAGTGGAAAATAATGTAAACTTACAAGTATAGTGAGCATTAATAAAGAGGTGAAAAATGTTTATAGATGTAGCGAAGATAGAACTAAAAGCTGGAAAAGGTGGAGACGGTTCTGTTGCATTTAGAAGAGAAAAATACGAACCATCAGGAGGCCCTGCAGGTGGCGACGGCGGAGATGGCGGTAGTATTATAATTGTCGGAGATAAAGACATTAAAACTTTGATGGATTACAGTTACAAATCCATTTACAAAGCTGAAAATGGCGGCGACGGCAGAAACAAAAAACAATTTGGGAAAAAAGGTGAAGATTTAATTCTTAAAGTTCCAGTTGGGACTTTGGTTAAAGATTACGATACAGATACGGTTATCTACGATGTAAAACACGACAAGGAAGAGTTTGTAATTTGCAAAGGTGGCAAAGGCGGAAAGGGAAATGTTCATTTCAAATCATCTATAAGACAAGCGCCAAGATTTGCAGAGCCTGGAACAAAAGGTGAAGAAAAAACAATAAAGTTAGAATTAAAGCTTCTAGCAGATGTTGGATTGATAGGGCTTCCTAACGTAGGAAAATCTACACTTTTATCGATAATGTCAAACGCAAGGCCTAAAATTGCAAATTATCACTTTACAACACTTGAGCCAAATCTTGGAGTGTGCAAAGTCGGAGAAAAAAGTTTCGTACTTGCAGATATTCCTGGATTAATTGAAGGAGCAAGTGAAGGATTGGGACTTGGTCATGATTTCTTAAAACACATTGAAAGAACTAAAATTTTAGTTCATGTGTTGGATATTTCTGGAAGTGAAGGTAGAAATCCAATCGAAGATTTTGAACTTATCAATAGTGAATTGTCTTCATACAATATCAAATTGAACGACAAGAAGATGCTCGTGGTTTTGAATAAAACAGACCTAGGAGCAGAAGATAATATAAAAGAATTTAGAGAAAAATATTCTGACAAAGTTGATGAAATCGTAGAGATAAGTGCTGCTACAACAGAAAATGTGGACAAGCTTATGTATTTGATTGCAGATACTTTGGATAGTATAGAAGATGATTATTCTACATTGGATGAACAATACGTTTACTTTGAAGAAGAAAAAGAAGCTGACTTCAAAGTTAGAAAAGAAAACGAAAATTACATTGTCGAAGGTCCATTGATTGAAAACTTGATTTACAGAACAAACTTTGAGGTGTACGAATCAGTAAATCACTTGCAAAAAGTTCTCGAAGACAAGGGAGTCATTCAACAACTCAAAGATTTAGGAATACAAGATGGAGATAATGTAATTATCGGTGATGTGGAATTTGATTTTTACGAATAGGAGATAAAATGATAACACCAAAACAAAGAGCGAAATTAAAAAAGATTTCTCACGGTTACAGACCACTTGTTAATATCGGTAAAGGTGGAATTTCAGAAAATACTTTGAAACAAATCGACGATACTTTGAACAAGAGAGAAGTCATGAAGATAAAAATCCTTAACAATAATTTGGACGATAGGGATATGCTGATAGATGAAATATTAACAAAACTTGACTGTGAATTTGTCAGATATATGGGAAATATTCTAACAATTTACAGAGAGTCTGAAAATAAGGTAATAGATCTAGATGATTAAAGTCGGAATAATGGGTGGGACTTTTGATCCCATTCATATAGGACATTTGATATTAGCTATGGAAGCTATTAATTACAAAAATTTGGATGAAGTGTGGTTTATTCCTACTGGTAATCCGAATTTTAAGCAAGATAAAAATGTCACAGACAAACAAAAAAGATTTGAAATGGTGAAGATTGCCACACAGGATAACAAGAAGTTTAATGTATGTGATTATGAAATCAAAAAAAATGGCGTGACATATTCATGGGAAACTATGAAATATTTGAGAGAAAATTACGATCATGATTTTTATTTCATAATGGGCGAAGATTCGCTGATAAGTGTGGAAACTTGGGAAAATGCAGAAGATTTTTTGAGAAATACTAAGATTTTAGCTTGTATTAGAAGACAAGAAGAGATGTCCAAACTAGATGTAAAAATCGATGATTTAAAATCAAAGGGATATTTTGTGGAGAAAATTCCCACAAGTTTTATAGATATTTCTTCTACAAAAATCAGAGAGAAAGTTCAAACAAATCAAGATTTTAGGTATTTCGTGCCAAATCAAGTTTTTGAATATATTGTGGGAAACAAGTTATATGAAAGTTAAAGAAATAGAAAATAATTTGAGTAAAATGCTCAAGAAAACAAGATACGAACACGTTTTGCGAGTAAGAGACAAAGCTATTGAATTAGCAAAGCTTCACAATCAAGACGTTATAAAAATAGAACTAGCAGCACTTCTACACGACTGTGCAAAAAACAACGAGGAAATGTATTTGGATAAGTACAAGAAGGAATTTGAAGAGCTTAGAAATTTACGACAAAACGATCCTGATATGGAAAATCCAAAGTTGTTGCATTGCTATTTGGGTAGAATTGTCGCTAGCAAAGAATACGGCGTAAATGACGAAGAAATTTTGGATGCGATAGAATTTCACACAACTGGAAGAACTAATATGACTGATTTCGAAAAAATAATTTACTTGGCTGATAAGACCGAAGATAAGAGAGATTATGATGACGTTGATGAAATCAGAAGATTATCCAAAATAAATTTGAATAAAGCAATTGTCAAATCACTAGATGATACGATAAAATATCTTATAGAAGGTGAGAGGGAAATATCTATCACCAGTGTTAATGTCAGAAATTATTTATTGAAGGGAGTATAGATGACTGAATTAGAGTTAGTTCAAAAAGCAATAGACGATAAGATTGGAAAAGATATTGTAACTTTGAAATTAGATTCAGCTGTTGCAGATTATTTTGTGATTGCAACTGCCAATGCACCTAACCACGCTCAATCTATTATTGATGAAGTGGAAAAAGTGTGCGACGAAAATGGTTTTGAGATTTTAGGAAAAGAAGGTTACAGCGAAGGTAACTGGATTTTGCTAGATCTTAATGATATTATAGTACATGTATTTACAGAAGAAGCACGTTCTTTCTACGATATAGAAAGATTGTGGAATTAGGAGGACAGTATGAAATTTTTACATTCAGACAAAGCACCTGCTGCAATTGGACCATATTCACAAGCAACATCTGCTAACAAAACAATTTATGTATCAGGACAACTTCCAATCGTTGATGGAGAATTACAAACTGATATAAAAAAAGCTACAAAAGCATCATTAGATAATATTTTACATATTATCGAAACTGAAGGCGGCAAAGTTGAAAACATCGCAAGAGTTGGCGTGTTCATGCAAGATTTATCACAATTTTCTGATATGAACGAAGTTTATGCAGAATTTTTTGGAGATCACAAACCAGCAAGAAGTGCAGTTCAAGTTGCAGCTCTTCCAAAAGGGGCAATAATCGAAATAGAAGCAATTGCTGAATTAGACTAAGAATTTTTCCTCTGGGTAAATTTTACTCAGGGGATTTTTTTGTTTAAATCCTATTAAATTGTTAAGAAATTTTATTAATTCGTTTTGAATGTCAACAATTATCAAAATTGATACCATTTTGTAACTTTTTATGTTATTATGTATGTATATTAGGAGGTTGTATCTATGAAGAACTTAAAAGATATTGCTAAGGTATCGTTTGTCGCACTGTCTGTGTCATTAATGATCTCAACAGGATCTATGGCTCAAACAGAAAATGATAAGAAAGATGTAGAAAACGAGCTTAGTGCCAAATATACATCAATTAGCACACATAATCAAAGTAAGTTGACTAAGAAAGCTAAATTGGGATACGCTAACGTAGACAACTTACAAAATGAAAAAAAGGAAAATGGTGATTTGAATCATGAAGATTTAAAATCAACAGATTCAAATAAAGATATTAAGGAAAAATCAGAAAAAAAAGAAGCTTCAGAGTCTACAAAAGATGAAGAAGAGACTGAAAAAGAAGTTGTATCTGAAAAATCAGATATAAAAGATACAGAAGAAGTCTTAGAAGATTCGCCTATTAAACCTGAGAAATCTGTATCAAAGGAAAATTCAGAAGAACAAGTTTCTGAAGAAGCTGATGATAAAAAAGCGCAAGATGAAGAAGTAAAAGCATTAAATTCTGCTGGACAAATCATTCCTTCTAGAATTGCAGGTCAAAACAGATACGAATCTGCTGCACAAATTTCAAGAGAACAATTCACTAATGCTAAGAAGGTTATTGTTGTTAATGCACAAAAATACGCCGATGCATTGAGTGCAACGACTTTGTCTGATGGAAAATATTCTATTTTGTACACAGAAAAAGATTCTCTTCCAACAGCTACAAGAAATGAAATTCAAAGGCTTAATCCTGTAGAAGTATATCTTCTTGGTGGTCAGCAATCAATTAGTTCTGGAATTGAAAACATATTAAAGAAATACTCAAATAAAGTTACTAGAATTGCCGGAAGAGATAGATACGAAACTAGCGCAAAGGTTGCAGCTATGAGCAAGAAAAAGAACGTAGTTATTGCAAGTGGAGAAAACTTCAGTGACCCACTTTACGCATCTTCTTACGCTTATTCAAATAACGCTAAGATTTTGTTGAGTTCTGGAAAAACTTTGTCCAGACAAACAAGAGATTATTTACTTAGAAATAAATCTAGTATTGGAAAAGTAACAGTTGTTGGTGGAGGACAATCCATCTCATCAGCTACAGTTAGATATATTCAATCAGTCACTGGCAAAAATGTTAGTAGAATTAGTGGCAGAAACAGATACGATGGATCTGTAAAAGTGGCTAATTCTATGAACAAGGACAAAGTGTTCATCGCAAGTGGTGAAGATTTTGCAGATGCACTTGCTATAAGTCCGTTGGCCCAAAAATTAAATGCACCGATTTTATTGAGTTCAAGAAGTAAACTAGACACAAGTGTCATAGCATTCTTGAATAACTTCAAAAAGTCGATCAAGGATGTATATATTGTTGGTGGATACAGAACTATCGATAACAACGTATATGGTACTGTTAAAAATGTTTTGGCAAAAGCTCCAGAAAAGCCGAAGCCAAAGCCACCAGTTGTAAAAGATCAATCAGATATTATCGAAGAAGATAAAGCGATAGGTTTGCACGATTTCGTGGTTGCAAAATACTCAACAAAACTTTACAATGCTGCAAATAGTTCTGCAAAATCTGTGAGAAATATCAACACTTCAACAGTTATGCAAGTTATAAGTATTTTAAATAATGGATGGATGCAATTGGATATAAATGGATTTAAAGGATATGCAAAAATTGATGATTTTGGAATGTTTAATCCTAACAAATACAGATTAGTATTTCAACAGGGAGCAGACCTTTCAAAATTCAACCGCAATGTAAATATGAAATTAGCTAAGCAAAACGGAATGGATTTTGTAATATTAAAAGCAGGTTCCGGATACAGTGGTGAAGATCCAAAATTCCAACAAAACTACAGAAATGCAAAAGCAGCTGGATTAAACGTTGGAGCATATTGGTATTCATACGCTGTAAATGTTGAAGAAGCTAAGGAAGAAGCTGTAAGATACTTGAAGATATTGGGCAAAAAACAATTCGAATACCCAGTATATTTGGACTTCGAAGATCCTTCACAAAGAAGAATTCCAACAAAAACAAAAACGGATATGGCGATTGCCTTTATGAGTATTCTTGAAAAGAATGGATACTACACAGGATTGTACAGCTCGGGATCTTGGATTAACAATCAATTTGAAAAGGAAAGATTAAAAGATTACGATATTTGGATTGCACACTGGCACGTTACAAGACCTAACTGCTTCACACCTGATTATGGAATGTGGCAATTTACAAATAAATCAAAAATAAAAGGCGTTCCAGATACTGGAGAAGGCGGAGTAGATATGAACTATTCCTACAAAAACTATCCAAAGATTATCAAAAATGCCAAACTAAATAATTTTTAAATTAGAGCTCTGAAAAGAGCTCTTTTTAAATGCGTATAATTTACAAAAAATATGGTATATGGTAAAATTTGAGTTAGTTAAAAGGAGTGAATGATATGAAATTAGGTATTGTGGGGCTTCCAAATGTAGGAAAGTCAACACTTTTTAATGCGATAACAAAAGCAGGTGCAGAAATGGCGAATTATCCATTCTGTACGATAGATCCTAACATCGGACTTGTAAATGTTCCAGATGAGAGAGTGTATAAATTAGCAGAACTTTTTAATTCCAAAAAAATTATTCCAGCGACAATCGAATTTTATGACATTGCAGGTCTTGTAAAAGGCGCAAGCAAGGGCGAAGGTTTGGGAAATAAATTTTTGGAAAATATTAGAGAATCTGATGCCATTGTTGAAGTTCTAAGATGCTTTGAAGATGAAAATATAGTTCACGTTGATGGTTCAGTGGATCCTCTTAGAGATATTGAAACAATCAACTACGAACTTATTTTATCTGATTTGGAAATGGTTGAAAGAAGATTAGAAAAATCTAGAAAAGCTTTGAAAGGTAATAAGGATTTGAAGGAAGAAGTGGATCTTCTTGAAAAAATCTACGAAGTTTTATCAGAAGGAAAATCAATCAGAATCTTGGATTTGGACGAAGATGAAATGAAACTTATGAGAAGTTTCAATCTTTTGAGTGTTAAGCCAATAATTTACGTGTGCAATGTAAGTGAAGATGAAGTAGCAGATGCTTACGAAAACAACGAAATGGTTCAAAAAGTAAAAGATTTTGCAAAATCAGAAGATGCAAAAGTAGTTGTAATCTCTGCGCAAATTGAATCGGAAATTTCTGCGTTGGACAGTGAAGAAGATAAGAAAGAATTCTTGGAAGCAATCGGTCTTGAAAAATCGGGAATCGACGATTTGATTACACAAAGCTATGATTTATTGGGACTTATGAGTTTCTTGACAACAGGAGAAGATGAAACACGTGCGTGGACTATCAAGAAAAACACTCCTGCAGTACAAGCAGCTGGTAAAATTCACACAGACATTCAAAGAGGATTTATCAGAGCAGAAATCGTGAACTACGATGATTTAATCGAATTAAAATCCATGGCTGCAGTTAGAGAAAAAGGCCTAATGAGATTGGAAGGTAAAGAGTATTTAATGCAAGATGGAGATGTGGTTCATTTTAGATTTAATGTATAGAATAGAAATATATCTTAAAACATCAAAAACCAGTTAAAGGTATTGTTAATATATTAGAATATAAATCAAAACCGTATTAGCTAAGAATATCATTCGTAAAAAATAATTACAAATTCTAGCGAAATGAAGCGTTAAAAAATCTCATTGTTTGAGTGCGTAGCACGAGTTTGAGATTTTAGCTTCATAAGCTTTGAATTTGTTTATTTTTGGAGACAGATATTTGTGCTAATTGGTTTTGGTTTTTTTATTAGCATAATTTACAAACTAGGTATTAATTTACCTAGTTTTTTATTGTTAGCGTGAAAATAAACATCGTTAAAATTTGTGATATAATTATTATAACTACGAGGAGGTAATTTATGATTACAGAAAGATTAGAAAAGCTAAGAAAAAAAATGAGCGAAAGAAATATCGATGCGTATGTTGTATTGTCAAGCGATCCTCATACATCGGAATATTTGGCAGATTACTATAAAACTAGAAAATATATTACTGGATTCAGTGGTAGTGCAGGAACTGCTGTAATTTTGAAGAAAAAAGCAGCTTTGTTTACTGACGGAAGATATTTCATTCAAGCTGCAAAAGAACTTGAAGGTTCTACTGTAGATTTGATGAAGATGGGAGAACCTGGCGTTCCTACTTTGATTGAATATTTGAAAGAAAATGTTCCTGAATGCGGAAAAATCGGCGTTGACGGACTTACTTTGGACTATAACGATTACTATCAGTGGTTAGAAAAATTAGGCGACAGAATGATAATCACTGATGTGGATTTTGTTGGTGATATTTGGGAAGATCGTCCTGAAAAACCAAACTCAAAAGCTTATTCATTCGATGTGAAATACTGTGGAAAAGATACTAAGACCAAATTAAAAGAGTTGAGATATTTCATGGATTCCAATGAATGTGATTATAACTTTATCGGTTCTTTGGATGACATTTGCTACCTTTACAATATTAGAGGTAACGATGTTTTGTACAATCCTGTTATCATAAGTTACGCATTAGTTGGAAAAGATTTTGCTAATTTGTACATTGAAGATGAAAAAATTGATGACGATTTGATTGAATTGTTGAAAGAACAAGGTGTTACTGTAAAATCCTACGAAAAAGTGTTCGAAGATTTGAGTGGACTTCCTGGTAAGAGCGTTTTGTTCTTGGATCCTTCTAAGACAAATGTTAGAATTTACAATTCAATTAATTCAAATATCAGAATTTCAAAAGGAATTCAACCTACAACTTTGATGAAGGCTCACAAGAACGAAACAGAAATCAAAAATCAAAAGAATGCTTACATCAAAGATGGTGTTGCGTTGGTTAAGTTTTTCAATTGGGTAGAAACAGGTACGCCAACTGGAAATGTTACTGAAATGAGTGCAGCGGATAAGTTGAGATATTTCAGAGAACAAGGTGATTTGTTCATGGATTTGAGTTTCGGAACTATATCTGCTTATGGAGAAAATGCAGCACTTCCTCATTACGAACCATCTGTCGATCATCCAGTGACATTACAACCAAAAGGCTTGTACTTAGTTGACAGTGGTGCGCAATATTTGGACGGAACGACTGATATTACTCGTACAGTTGCTCTTGGTGAGTTGACTGATGACGAAAAACTTCACTACACTTTAACTTTGAAATCACACATTAATTTGATGACTACAATTTTCCCAAAAGGAACAAAATCATCAAGCCTAGATCCAATTGCTAGAAGACCTATTTGGCAAGAATTGTTGGATTTTAGACACGGAACAGGTCACGGTGTTGGATTCTACCTTGGAGTTCACGAAGGTCCACAAAGAATTTCCTCAATGAACAACGACATCGACATGGACGAAGGAATGGTTACAAGTGACGAACCAGGAATTTATATCGAAGGTTCACACGGAATTAGAATCGAAAATATTATGCACTGCATCAAAGTTGGAGAATCTGAATTCGGTGAGTTCTTGGGATTTGAATCGTTATCTATCTGCCCAATCGACACAAGACCTGTTATCAAAGAAAAATTACTTCCTTTCGAATTAGAATGGTTGAATAATTACAACAAGGAATGCTACGACAAATTATCACCTTATTTGGAAGGATCTGACTTAGAATATCTTGAGCAAAAAACAAAAGCAATATAGAAATGTTTGATATTAAAAAAGAACTGCAAAAAGTACCTCACAAACCAGGCGTGTATATTATGCACGATAAAAATGACGAGATAATCTACGTTGGTAAGGCGATTGATTTGAGAAGACGTGTGGGTCAATATTTTGATTCATCACAAAAACTTGCAAAGGTCGCTGCAATGGTAAGTCACGTAGAATATTTTGAGTATATTATCGTAAATAATGAATGTGAAGCTTTGGTTCTGGAATCAAACTTAATCAAGAAAAACAGCCCGAAATACAACATCGTTTTAAGAGACGATAAGCAATATCCCTACATCAAAATCACGAGCGAAAAGTTTCCAAGAGTTTTGAAAACAAGACGTGTTTTGAAGGATAAGGCAAAGTATTTTGGGCCTTTTCCTAATGCTTATGCAGTTAATGATATTATAGATTTAATTCACGAAACGTACAAAATCAGAACGTGTAATTTGAATTTTGATAAGGGTCAAAAGTTGAAGAGACCTTGCTTGAATTATTACATCAATCGTTGTGATGGAATGTGCGTTTATGACGTGAGTGAAGAAGATTACAACAAAGAATTATTAGAAGTGGAAAATTTCTTGAATGGTCGTGAAGATGAATTAACTAAGAAATTGACCGATAAAATGATGGCTGCATCCAAGAATTTGAACTTCGAATTGGCAGCGAAGCTCAGAGATTCTATCGCTAATATCCAAGTGATTTTGGAAAAACAAAACATAACCAACACCAAGGGATTGGACTTGGATATGATATCCATGGCGAGAGAAGCTGAGACTGTATGTGTTCAAGTGTTTTTCATGAGAAATGGGAAAATCATCGAAAGACAGCATTTTATTATCGACAATAAATACGAAGAATCAAACGAACACATTGTGGGAGAATTTTTCAAACAATTCTACATTGATTTGACGTATGTTCCGAAACAAATCCTAACAGATATTGAGATCGAAGACCGTGAGCTTATCGAAGAAATGCTGACGGAGAAAAAAGGTTCCAAGGTCGAAATCAAAATTCCTAAAAGAGGCAACAAGACGGATCTCTTGGAAATGGTCAGAGTAAATGCGAAAGAAGGATTGGACAAATACATCTCCAGACATTTGAAAAGGGAACGCAATCGCGAAAATGCAATCTTGGATTTACAAGACATCACAGGCGTTAAACCGATTGATAGAATTGAATGCTACGATATTTCCAACACAAGTGGTGTGGATTCTGTGGGAAGTATGATTGTGTTCAAAAACGGCACGAAATCTCCCAAAGATTATCGTAAATTCAAAATCAAAACCGTAGAGGGTGCAGATGATTACGCATCGCACAGAGAAGTGTTGACCAGAAGATTCAGAAGGCTTTTGGATTCTGATAAAAAAGACAACAGTTTTGATGAAATGCCTTCTATAATTTTGATGGATGGTGGCAAAGGTCAAGTCAACATTGCAAAAGAAGTGTTGAACGAATTCAACTTGGATATTCCGATTTTGGGTCTTGTAAAAGACGATAAGCACAGAACGCGTGGAATAATTTACGAAAACGACGAAATCAGATTGAAAGTGAACACTCCTTTGTACAGGTTGTTGTTTGCAATTCAGGAAGAAACACACAGATTTGCCATCAATTATCACAGAAAACTTCACGAAAAGAATTTCAAGAAATCTGAATTGGACAACATAAAATTAATCGGCGAAAAAAGGAAAAAAGCTTTGATGAAACATTTCAAAACGCTTGATAGAATAAAAAAAGCCAGTGTAGAAGAGCTTTGCGAAGTAGATGGAATGAACGAAAAAGCGGCAGAAAATATAGTGAATTATTTTAAGCAATAATTTGCTATATTTTTTTATTGTAAAGAATTATTGATTGATGGTAAGATATAAGGTAGTGAAGGATGGATGGTTTATGAACAGAAAAAATTCTACTTTAATTAAAATGATAATGCTTTCAATATTTGTCGCAATAGGCGTTGTAATATCTCCGATTTTAAGAGTTGTAGGGTTTTGTCCGACGCAACATTTTGTAAATATCGTGTGTGCGGTGTTTTTGGGACCGTGGTATGCATTGTTGTGTGCAACTTTGATTGGAATAATCAGAATGTCACTGATGGCAATACCACCGTTAGCACTCACAGGAGCGGTGTTTGGCGCGTTTTTATCGGGTGTGCTATATAAGAGAACGAACAAATTGATTATGGCTTGTGTAGGCGAAGTTATTGGCACAGGAATAATAGGATCAATCGTAAGCGTTCCCGTTATGAAGTTTTTCTTTGGGAAAAGCAATTTGACGTTGTTTTTCTACACACCGTCTTTTATTCTGGCGACGTTAATGGGAGCGACTGTTGCATTCGCATTTTTAAAAGCTATGCAAAAAAATAAAATGCTAGATAAATTAAAGGAAAGTATCAATGGATGATTTAAAACAAAAACTTTCAGAAATTTATTCTGGGCTTTATGACGAAAACAATCTGATTCATTGCCTTACAAATGCGATATCCATCAATGATATGGCAAACGCTGTACTAAGTGTTAACCAAAGTCCGTTTATGGCGGATAATCCTAGGGAAGTGGAAGATGTTACGAAAAATTGTGATTCTCTACTTATAAATCTTGGTAACATAACAGATTACAGAATAGAATCAATCAAAAAATCCGTTCGAATTGCAAATGAAAATAAAATTCCAATCACGTTGGATTTGGTGGGAGTGAGTGCATCACGATTAAGGCTTGATTTAACGCTAGAAATCTTGCGAAAACACAAGATAACTTGCATAAAGGGAAATTATAGTGAGATAAAATCACTCTTTATTGAAGACTTGAGCACAAAGGGTGTGGATTCGAAAAAACTTGAAGTAAATGATGTGATAAATTATTGCAAGGATTTATACGCAAAATACCATTCAATCGTTGTAGCAACAGGACAGACAGATATTGTGTGTGCAAATGAAATTTATCTACTTAACAATGGAGATGAAAGGCTTTCAAAAATCACCGCGACAGGTTGTGTTGTGGGAAGTTTAATCGCTTGTACGCTTAGCGTATCGCAAACGATAGAGGCGTGTATTCTAGCAATTAGTATGATGAATATCAGCTGTGAAATGGTGGATAAAAATGTTGGACTTAGTTCGTTTAAAATCGGCTTGTACGATAATTTATCCAAAATAAAATGGGAACAAATAAAGGAGAATATAAATGCGAGAAAAGTTGAATCTTAGCTTGTACTTGGTTACTGATAGGACTAATGTAGCTGACGAAGAAAAATTTCTAACAAAAATCGAAGAAGCAATCAAGGGCGGAGTAACATTGGTGCAACTAAGAGAGAAAAATATTTCTACAAAGGAATACATAGATTTAGCGAAAAAAGTGAAAATAATCTGTGATCAATTCGATGTACCACTTTTAATTGACGATAGAATCGACGTTTGCTTGGCAAGTGACTGCGCTGGAGTTCACCTTGGAGATGAAGACATGGAAATCAAAGATGCAAGAAGAATTTTGGGCGATGATTATATTATTGGTGCAACTGCAAAAAGCGTAGACAGAGCTATCCAGTGTGAAAAAGAAGGCGCAGATTATCTTGGAGTTGGGGCGATTTATCCAACGAAAACCCACGTTAAAACGAAAATAACATCGGTTGATACCTTAAGAGATATCAACAATAGTATAAGCATAAAAACTGTCGCTATTGGCGGTTTAAATGAGGATAACATGGATGTATTGAAAAGTAGTGGTGCAAGTGGGATAGCTGTAGTAAGAGCGTTGATGAATGACGACAATCCACAAGAAAAAGCACACAGATTATTAGAAAAATCAAAACAAATTTTAGAATTGAGGTAATTATGAAAAACAAATTTAGATTAGTATTTTTAGTTATGGTGTTGATGTTGGTTATGGTATCTTGCAAAAAAGCAAATCCAATAACACTTCCAAACGCTAATGATTCACAAGTAATCACAGTTACAAAAATCGAAGAAAACAAGGAAGGACCAACTGCGTCCATCACTTCGAAAAAAGATATAATAGACACAATAAAATTGATACAAGAAAAAGCAAAACCAACTAGGAAAAAATCAAACAACGATACTCCAGCGAATACAAAAGATTTTCGAAAGATGGAAATATTCTACGGAAAAGATGAAAAAATGACTTTGTATTTGTATCAAAACAAAAAATACTACATTGAAAAACCATACGAAGGAGTATGGGAAATCGACAATGAAACGTTTAACAAATTAATAGGTGCGATGTAGTTTTATAGTAGAAATTTATTTGTAGATAAACCATCATATTAAAAATTTAGAGTGCATTTCGATGCACTCTTTTTTTCTTTGAAAAAATATTGACTTTTGTCTAATCTGTATTATAATAAGTAATACAAGGAGGACAGTATGATTAATATAAATACGACGAGTGATGTTCCAATTTACACTCAAATTCGAAACGAAATTATTAGAGAAATTGCCAATGGTAATTTACAAAACGGCGACGAACTTCCTTCTGTTAGGCAATTTGCAAATGATTTGGGAATTAATCCTATGACAATTAGTAAGGCTTACAACATTTTGAAGGACGAAAAAATTATTGTAATAGACAGAAGAGTTGGGGCGAAGATTTGCGTGGACGAAGGTTATTCACGAAATTCATTCGAAGATGAATTGAAACTACTGTTGATGGAAGCGAAAATTCGCGGCAAATCACAAGAGTATATTAAAAATATAGTGGAGGAAATTATAAAATGATGTTGCAATTTGTTTTATTTTTTAGTTTGGTGTTTATTTTGTTCATCATGCGAAGAATGAGCATATATACATTGAAAATAAACGATACATTTATGTTGTTTACAAATTTTCCAAAAGGTCATGAAGATGATGAGTTCATCGTAGATTTGTTGGGAAAAACAAAGAAAAAATTGAATATTTTATTTACGATAAGCATTGTTTTATCTTTTCTTGTGTTACTTGATTATGACTGGATAATGCTTGTGTATTACAATTTAATAATCGTTTATCTTGTGAGTGCAAATATTATCGAATACAACGCAATGAAAAGAATACGACAATACAAAAAGGACAATAATATAACGACTGAGAGTAGTATTTTGACGTATGATTTGAAGACTTCAAGAGATATTGAAAAAAAGAAAATCAAACTAAAGGCATGGATTATTCCACTGGTAGTTCAAATCGTACTGTTGGTAGCTTTTTTCAAAAACAGTGAGATGTTCTTCGTTTACATTTTGTTGCTAGTAGCAATGAGTGTAAGTACGATATTAACGGGATGGTTTTTGGGCAAGAAAAACACCAAAGTTTATTCCACAAATTCCGATGAAAACTTAAAGTTGAATGAAGAAAGCATCATAAAAGTACAACAAACAATGTATGCGATATATATTATGTTTATCGTTTTGGGATTTGTCGTAGCTTACTATTCATCAAAAGACATTTACAAGATATTTCCAATATTTTCCTATATTGTTTTGTACACTATAGCTATTATATTGGCTCTTTTTAAATACCAAACCCTAGCAAAAAATTTAACTGCGATTAATAGCGATTTGTACAATGGAGATTTCTTTGATCCGTGGGGTTATTACAATCCGAAAGATGACAGACTTATGGTTGAAGATGTTAGCGTAAGAAATGGCAATATGACTTTTAACAGGGCAAAATTATCAGGCAAAATACTCTACGCATTGACCGCAGTTTTATTGATTTCAGTCGAATTTTTGATGATAAATATGAGTTTACCGAAAACTTACACCGTAGATAACACGCCAAGCACACTTACAATCACTGAATCTGTTTATACAACTGTAATCGACAAAAAATCAATCGAAAAAGTTGAATTAATCGAAGATATAGGTAAAACAGACGGAGTTAGATTGAACGGAACTGCGTTAAAACACTATTCCTACGGGAAGTTTTCAATAAAAGGAATTGGAAACTGTGATGTGTACATTCACAACGACAATCCAAGGGCTATTTGGATAAAGACTAAGGATAACAAAAACCTTGTGTTCAATTTCCCAACTGAAAAAGGAACCGAAAAGTTTTATAGAAAATTACGCTAAGATTTGTATCTTGTGAAATAAAATAGACATTAAAAAAAGCAATGATTCCGATGAACCATTGCTTTTAAATTTAACCTAATAATCTTCTTGCTGTAACGAATGTTCTTTGGTAATAACTTGAGTTGATATCTGATAAGATAACTCCTGTTGATGGTGTAGAAGCGTGGATTAATTTGTTGTTACCAACGTAAATTCCAACGTGACTTATTCCGCCACCACCTGTTGCGAAGAACATCAAATCGCCTTTTTTTAAGTTTGATTTGGAAACTTTGTGTCCATAAGAAACTTGTGATCTTGAGCTTGGACTTATTGAAATTCCATAAGCTTGTTTGTAAAGATAAGATGTAAGTCCTGAACAGTCGAATGATCTAGGACCGTGAGTTCCCCAAACGTAAGGCTTACCTAATTGTTTGTAAGCAAGATTTACGATTTTGTCTAATTTGTTAGTTTGTTTTGGTTGTTCTTTTTTAGGTACATTTACTAATGCATCTACTTTTGGTTTTGCTTGTAGTGATTTACCAGCTAACAAATCTTTAATTCCGTTAACTACGAAATTATCGATAGTGTTTTTGCCACCAAATACCATTGTGTACATGATGTTTGATTTGTTTTGTCTGAAGAAAGATTCCACAGAGTTTGATTTTTGTTCTTGTGTTTTGTAATCTTCGTTTCTTGGAACGTCCATTTTCTTAACCAAAACTATTGGTGCGTTGTATTTTTGAGCTACAGGAGATGCAGCAAGTACATCTACAAATTTTTCTCCACTAGCTACGATTGTTCTTTCAGAATTTACACCGACTTGTTTTGCAACTTTTACAGATGTTTGGTATCTATCATGTCCTGCAATTCTAGTAACTTTTGCAAGTTTTGAAAGTTCGTTTTCAACAGCTTTTGAAACTGAATTTTCTCCTCCTACTATAGTGATGTCTCCTAAAAGACCTTTTTTGCTGAAAGAATTTAAGTATTCTTTGATTGATTTTGGAACTTCATTCTTTTTAACTAATAGAACTGGAGCGTTCTTTTTCTTAGCCAAAGAAGTAGAAGAAATCGAATCTGCAAAGTTTTCACCAGATGCGATAACTACGTTTTGTTTCTTGTTAGAAACTGGGTGAGACGTAGTAGCTGATTTTGCATTAACTTCGTATCTGTCTTTGCCTTTTACTCTGATGACTTCAATTCCCATACCGTTTAATTCGTCAACTACTTTTGAACTAATAGTCTTTTCGCCACCAGTTATGTAGACTTTTTTGACACCTTTCAAGGCTTCTTTTGTCAAGTTGTCTAATTTGTCGGAATCAGTGTAAAGGATAGGTGATTTACCATTTGAAATGTTTGTTGCACTGATTGAGTCTGAAAATTCGTTAGAATTCACAACTACTGCAGTATCTGCGTTTTTGAATTCTTTTTCTTTGATTTTCTTAGCTGTTTCAAATCTGTTTTTTGCGTCTATTCTTTCTGTTTTTGCACTTTTTTGTGATTTGACTTCAGCTTCTTTTTTTTCTGTATTATTTTGATTTTTATTAGATATTACTTTATTATTTTCATCTAGCTTTACTTGTATCTTAGTTGTTGTTTCAGTTTTACTTGAATTATCTAATATAGCTTTAACATTTGTTTCTGACTTGTTATTTTCATTATCTGCAAATGAAACATTTGCTCCCAAAGATAATGATACAGCCAAAGTCATTACAAGAAGTGGCTTCTTAAAATTATTCATGTATCCTCCTAATATACTTCAATGAGCTAATTTTAATTGCTCATTATTTTTTGTAACCGATTTGTAACTTATTCAAATTACTCTAATAGTTTACAAGAATTTTTCATAACTTTCAAACAAATTTGACATTTATTGGTTTAATTTGCACAATGTGCTAGATTTTATGTAAAATTTGCTCAAAACTATTTACAAATTGAAAAATTTGTGAATTACTTGAAAATCATACTTCCCATAAAATAGGGAATAGTTTGTAACCGATTTGTAACTTTTAGAAAAAAACATGAAATGCACCATTCAAAAACTTAATTATTAAAAAAATGTAACAATTGCTAGTTTTTATGAAAAATCGCTTAAAATTTGTTTGGTAACGACTGAAAACTGAGATTATATCTCAAAATCATTCTAAAAAATTACATTAAAAAAGCACTGATTTTAATCAGTGCTTAGTAGTTTATATTATAAGATGTAGATTTTGACGTTTCTAACTCCCCAGTTACGAGATTGAGCTTTAGTATCCATAACTACATCAATTTTATTTCCTTTAATAGCTCCACCAGTGTCTTCTGCTGTAGCAAATCCGTATCCTTCTACATATACTCTTGTTCTCAAAGGAATAACTCTTGGGTCTACTGCGATAACACCGCGTCTAATTTTAGTTCCGATTGCTGTTACATTCCATCCACCGTTTTCTCTAGGATCAGAAGTGTAAGCTGTGGATCTTACTGTGAATACTCTTTTTGCTTTTGCAAGCTGAGCTTGTAATGAATCTACAGGTTTAGATTTTTCAGTTTTACTTTTTCTTAGTTCAGCTTTTTCTTTTTTGTATAATGCATCTGCTTTTGGTGCAGTCTTAAGATTTTTACCTGCTAACAAATCAGATATAGATGATGATACGAAATCGGAAATTGAATGATTTCCTTCACAAACTATAACTTGGTCTATGGATTTGTTGTTCTTAAAGAATGCTTCCATAGTAGAGCTTTTGTCGTTTGAAGAATAATCTTTTGTTCTTGTTACATCGTTAGGTTTTGTCAATATTAAAGAAGCATTTAACTTTGTAGCAACAGGTGACATTAATAATGCATCGTTGTAACCATTACCTTCAGCTACGATTACTCTTTTTGCGTTAGGGTTAACTTGTTTTGCAACTTTTAGGTTAGTAGTGTATCTGTCACGACCAGCAATCCTACTTACATTATTGCTAAAAGTTCTTAAGTAAGATTCTACTTGTTGAGATACTGATAAGTTACCACCAACTATTGTTATACTTCCTATAGCATTGTTTCTCTTTAAAGATAACAAATAACCTTTTATAGATGTAGGAACTTCATTTTTTCTAACGAAAAGTATAGGAGCTTTTTTGTTTTGAGATAAAACAGCAGATGATATAGCATCACTATGATTTTCGCCTGAAGTTATAAGTATATTTGTTTTTTGTTTTGTATTTGGATTATGTGTTTTTGCTGCTACTTTAGAATTAACTTCGTATCTATCATGTCCAGCAATTCTTTCAACGATTATTCCCAAACTTTTAAGTTGATTTACTACAGAATTGCTAACGGATTTTTCTCCACCTAGAATGTAAACTTTTTTAGGTTTGTTAGCTTTTAGGCTTGCCAATGTTTTACTACCTAATGAAGATTGGTTAGTAAATAATATTGGAGTGTTACCTCTTGATAGTGAAACAGCAGATAGTGAATCTACAAATGTTGAGCTATTTGTCAAAATAACTGTATTTGATTTTGAAAAATATTCATTTCTTATATTAGTAGCTGTTTCGAATTTACTTGATGAAGTGATTTTCTTCACATCGGCTCTTTTAACTGCTTTTACCTCAGCAGGTTTTTTCAAAAGTTCTTTTGAATCTTCAAAGTCTTCTTTCAAATCTTCCTTACTAGTTTCTTCTTTATCTTCTTTTTCAGTATTTTCAGTATTAACTTTTTCAGTTTGTTGTGCATCATTGGATTTGATGGAATCCTCTGTATTCACATTTTCTTGATCTTTAATTGTATTTTGCAAATTTGTAGTGTAATTTAAAGCGTCATGTTTTACTTCTTCTACAAGCTTTGTATTGTCAACATCAGCAAATGAAGAAGTTGCATTTAAAGCAGAAAAGGTAAACATTAATCCCATCACTAACAATGGTTTTTTTATATTGTTCATTTTTCCTCCTAATTTTACGATTAAAAGTTTTTAATCTGCAAATTTAATATAATATATTGTAACACATTTGTAACTTGTTGTAACTTTTTTGTAATAAATTAGGTTAAAAAAACGTTAAATATTACAAAAACGTAACAATTAAGTTGTGATTTCGTCATTTATTATCGAAGATTGTTTGCTTATATACAGATTAGATAATAAAATATAATAAGGAGGGAACTTATGAAAACAGTAAAATTAAGTGCGGTTGTTAAAAAATTAGACTTGCACGTTGTAAGGACAAGTTCTGATTACGAAACAATTGAGATTACAAATTCTGAAATAAATAGACCAGGGTTGCAATTATCTGGTTTCTTGGAAGAATTTCCATATAGAAGAATTCAGTTGTTCGGTAAGGCTGAACTTGCATATTATATGGCGATGGATATGGAGCTTAGAAAAGAAAGAGTAAGAGCAATGATGGAATATGATATTCCTTGTATTGTGTTTTCGCATTATGCTCAAATTCCTGATGAAGTTAGAAAATTAGCTGAAGAATACGATAAAACTCTACTAATTTCAGATAGAACAACTACCAGACTTATCTCAGCATTGGATGAAGTATTGGAATATTTTCTTAGTGAGGAAGATACAATCCACGCTTCTCTGTTGGATGTTTTTGGTATGGGTGTTTTGTTGATGGGAGACAGTTCTGTAGGAAAAAGCGAGACTGCTTTAGATTTGGTTACTAGAGGTCACAGACTTGTTGCAGATGATGTGGTTGAAATTAGAAAAATCGAAAAAGGATTGTTGGCACAAGCTCCTCTTAACATTAGACATTATTTGGAAGTTAGGGGTCTTGGAATTTTAGATATTCAAAGGTTATACGGTACAGGTTCTGTAAGATTAACTACGTTTATAGATTTGGTTATAAAGCTAGAAAAATGGCAAGACGATAAAGAATACGACAGAATCGGACTTGACGATCACACTACAGAAATTTTGGGGGTTGAACTTCCATATCTTGAAGTTCCTGTAAAACCAGGCAGAAATATTGCAATGATTGTTGAGGTTGCAGTTAGAAATCAAAGACAAAAACTTTTGGGTTATAATGCGGCACAAGAGTTAAATAATAAGTTAATTGCAAATATGAAAAAAGATACTGAAGAACACAGAAAGCAGTTAAAAAATAACAAAAATTAATTTCACAATAAAATTTTTTGATGAAGTTTGTTATTCTTGCAATGAGAATTTTATTGAGTTATAATAACTCATAGAGCGGAGTTCGTCCGTTTTAAATTAAACAATTTATTTATTTATATATAGGGGGTTAAATAAATGGCAAAACACATGAAAACCATGGATGGAAATACAGCCGCTGCTCACGTAGCTTATGCATTTTCAGATGTGGCAACTATTTATCCAATTACTCCATCATCACCAATGCCTGAAGCAATTGATGTATGGGCAGCAGATGGACGTAAGAACTTATTCGGTGAAACTGTACAAGTAACTGAATTACAATCAGAAGGTGGAGCAGCTGGTTCAGTACACGGGGCTTTAGTTGCAGGGGCTTTGGCATCTACATTCACAGCATCACAAGGTTTATTGTTGATGGTTCCAAATATGTACAAGATTGCCGGAGAAAACTTACCTGGCGTATTCCACGTATCAGCAAGAGCTTTAGCATCACATGCGCTTAGCATTTTTGGTGACCACCAAGACGTTATGGCAGCAAGACAAACTGGTTTTGCATTGTTATGTTCAGGTTCAGTACAAGAAGTTATGGATTTAGCAGCAGTAGCTCACCTTTCTTCTATTAAAGGTAAAGTTCCATTCTTACATTTCTTCGATGGTTTCAGAACAAGTCACGAAATTCAAAAAATCGAAGTTATGGATTATGAAGATTTGGCAAAGATTGTTGATTGGGAAGCTATTGATGAATTCAGAAGAAATGCTTTAAATCCAGAAAACCCTAAGACTATGGGTACAGCTGAAAATCCAGACGTTTATTTCCAAGGTATGGAAGCATCTAATACATACTATGAAGATATCGTTGGTATCACTGAAAACTATATCAATGAAATTAACAAGATTACAGGCAGAAACTACGGATTATTCAACTACTATGGTGCTGAAGATGCTGAAAATATTATAGTAGCTATGGGTTCAGTAACTGAAACTATTGAAGAAACTGTTGATTATTTAGTGTCTAAAGGAGAAAAAGTCGGAGTATTAAAAGTTCACTTATACAGACCATTCTCTAAAGAACATTTCTTAAATGCTATTCCAAAAACAGTTAAGAAGATTGCAGTTTTAGATAGAACTAAAGAAAAAGGTTCATTAGGAGAACCTCTATATCTTGACGTTAGAGATTGTTTCTACGATCATGAAAATAAACCAGTTATCGTTGGTGGTATCTACGGTTTAGGTTCAAAAGATACAACTCCAACTCACATTAACACAGTTTACGAAAACTTAAAACAAGATCAACCAAGAACACAATTTACTATCGGTATAGTAGATGATGTTACTCACAGATCATTAGAAGTAAAAGAAACTATAAACACTTCACCTGAAGGAACTATAAGATGTAAGTTCTGGGGATTTGGTTCTGACGGTACAGTAGGTGCTAACAAATCAGCTATCAAGATTATAGGTGATGGTACTGACATGTACGCTCAAGGTTACTTCGATTATGACTCTAAAAAATCTGGTGGGGTTACAATGTCTCACTTAAGATTTGGTAACAACCCAATTCACTCAACTTACCTTTTAGATGAATCAGATTTCATTTCTTGTTCAAAACAAGCTTATGTATATCAATACGATTTATTAAGAGGTTTAAGAAAAGGTGGTACATTCTTACTAAACTGTATCTGGAATGAAGATGAATTAGACACTCACCTTCCAGGCAAATTAAAGAAATATATCGCTGAAAACGACATTAAATTCTACACTATCAACGCTTCTAAGATTGCAGCAGAAGTAGGATTAGGTGGAAGAACTAACATGATTATGCAAGCTGCATTCTTCAAATTATCTAAAGTATTACCTATAGATGAAGCTATTAAGAAATTAAAAGAATCTATAGTTGCTAACTACGGTAGAAAAGGTGAAGACATTGTAAACATGAACTACGCTGCAGTAGATCAAGGTATCGATCAACTTGTAGAAATCAATGTTCCAGCTGAATGGAAAAATGCTGAAGAAGACGTTGAAAAAGACGCTAACCTTCCAGAATTCGTAAAAGAAGTTGCAAGTGTAATGAACGCACAACAAGGTAATGATTTACCAGTATCTGCATTCAAAGACAGAGCAAATGGTGAATTCCCAATGGGAACTTCAGCTTACGAAAAGAGATGTATCGCTCTTAACGTTCCAGAATGGCAAATGGATAAATGTATCCAATGTAACCAATGTGCTTATGTATGTCCACACGCAGTTATCAGACCATTCTTATTAAACGAAGAAGATAGAAAGAACGCTCCTGAAACTTTCGAAAGCAAAAAAGCAGTTGGTAAAGGATTTGAAGATTTAACATTCAGAATCCAAGTTTCACCAGCAGACTGTACAGGTTGCGGTAACTGTGCTGATGTATGTCCAGCAAAAGAAAAAGCATTAATCATGAAACCTTTCGAAGAACAACATCTTGCACAAAAAGACAATTGGACTTACGCTGTAGAAAAAGTTGGATACAAAGAAGACTTAATGCCAGCAGAAAAAACAGTTAAAGGTTCACAATTCCAACAACCATTATTTGAATTCTCTGGAGCATGTGCTGGTTGTGGAGAAACTCCATACGCTAAATTAATCACTCAATTATACGGTGATAGAATGCTTATAGCTAACGCTACAGGTTGTTCATCAATCTGGGGTGCAAGTGCTCCTTCAACTCCTTACTGCACAAACGCTGAAGGTAAAGGACCAGCTTGGGCTAACTCATTATTCGAAGACAATGCTGAATACGGATATGGTATGCACTTAGCTATCAAGAAGATTAGATTACAATTAAAAGAAAAAATGCAAGCATTCTTAGACTTGAACATTGAAAGTCCATTGAATACACCATTCAAAAAATTCGTTGAAAACATGGACGATGTAGCTACATCGAAAGCATGTGCAGCAGAAATCTTACAACACTTAGATGACAATACAAACAACGAAGAAGCTGAAGAATTATTGAAATATATAAGAACAGACAGAGACTTCTTAATTAAGAAATCTGTATGGATCTTCGGTGGAGACGGTTGGGCTTACGATATCGGATACGGCGGATTGGATCACGTATTAGCATCAGGTGAAAACATCAACGTTATGGTATTCGATACAGAAGTTTACTCAAACACTGGTGGACAAGCTTCTAAGTCAACTCCAACAGCTGCTGTAGCACAATTTGCTGCAAGTGGTAAGAAAGTTAGAAAGAAAGATTTAGGCTTGATGGCATCAACTTACGGATACGTATACGTAGCACAAATCGCTATGGGTGCTAACCAAAATCAAACATTAAAAGCTATTAGAGAAGCAGAAGAATATGATGGACCATCATTAATCATCGCTTACTCACCATGTATCAACCACGGTATTAAAGCTGGTATGGGTAAGAGCCAACGTCAAGAAAAATTAGCTGTAGAAGCTGGTTACTGGCACTTATACAGATTCGATCCAACTCTTGCAGAAGAAGGAAAGAATCCATTCCAATTAGACTCTAAAGAACCAACTGGATCATTCCAAGACTTCATCAGAGGAGAAGTAAGATACTTGTCATTACAAAAATCATTCCCTGAACAAGCTGAAGAATTATTCCAAGAAGCTGAAAGAGATGCTAAGGAAAGATACAACACTTACAAGAGAATGGCAGAAATGGATTATTCTAACTCAGTAGAAGATACAGATGCAGCAGAAAAAGAAGAAAACCTTGATAAAGAAGGTAAGAAAGTTGAATCTGTAGAAAAAGCTAAGGAAGAAGAAGGCGCAAAGAAAGAAGACGTCGTAAATCCAAATTCTACAAATAGATAATATAACGAAAACACTGTGAGAAAATCTCGCAGTGTTTTTTATTGCAAGTTTTTAACAATTTGAAAAATCATTTATAGATTTTTTCTATAAATGATTAAAAAGTTTATAACGTTGATTTTTCAATGATAAAACGAATAAAAAAATCAATAAATTTTCTAATTTGTTAAAATTCGAATGAAATTGGTAGGATTTATAGAAAGTTTCAATAAATGAAGAATTTTTAACAATATTTCTGGTTTTATTAGAGAATTAGTGATATCATATAAATGAAATATAAACTTTAGGAGGGTTTTATGAATTTTTACGAAGAATCAAGAAAATTTGCATTGGAACATGTAGAACCATATGCAAAGAGATCAGATGAAGAAGGTAGATTTCCTGTAGAATCATTTGAAGAAATGGGAAAAGCTGGTTACTTCAAATTACTTATTCCAGAAGAAATGGGTGGTTTAGGAAAGACTGCTGTTGAACACCAACAAGCTGTTTTAGCATTCGCTGAAAGCAACCCAACTGCTGGTCTTTGCTACATGATGCACAACGTTGCTTTAATGACTGTTCTTACTAATGGTAATGAAGAATTAAAGAAAAAAGTTGTTAAAGACATAGTTGAAAACAACAAATTTATGGCTTTAGCATATTCTGAATTCGGAACTGGTACTCACTTCTACATTCCAGAAATCAAAGTTACTAAAGACGGTGGAAAATTCGTTTTCAACGGAACAAAATCAATGGTAACAAGTGCAACTCATGCAAGCTATTACTTAATTTTAACTCCATCAACTGAAAAAGAAGGAGACATCAACAACTGGTTAATTCCATTGGAATCTGAAGGTTTAGAATTCAAGATGAGTCATTGGAAAGGTATTGGTATGAAAGGTAATGTTTCATGTCCAATGACTATGAATGATGTTAAATTAGACGAAGTTAACAGAATCGGCGAAGAAGGTTCAGGTGTTGACCAAGTATTTAACGTAGTTGCCCCATATTTCATTTTAGGTTTAGCTAGTGTATACACTGGATTGAACTTAAGATTATCAAAAGTTACTAATGATTACGCATTGAAGAGAAAATACCCTTCAGGACAATGTTTAGCTAACATTGAAACAGTACAAGTTCACTTAGGTAAGATTTATTCAAATGGTATGAGTGCAAAAGCTCTTACAGAATTAGCAGCTAGATCTTTAGTTGATGGTGAAGAAGATGCAGTATGTAAGATTATTGCAGCAAGAGTTTGTGCTATCGAAAATGCAATTGAATCTTCAACACTTGCAATGAGAGTAGGTGGAGGTAAGACTTACAACTGCGCATCCGAAATCCAAAGATTAATGAGAGATGCTTACGCTGGACAAATTATGGCTCCATCACTAGACGTTCTTAACGTTTGGTTAGGAAAAGCTATAACAGGTCAACCACTTTTATAGGAGACTTAATGGGAATTTACGAACAAGCAAAAAAATTTGCAAAAAAATATTTAGAAGAAGAAGGAAAAAAATCTGACAAGGATTGCACTTTCCCAAAAGAAGCATTTGAAAAAATGGGAGAAGAAGGATTTTTAAAACTTTTGATTCCTGAAGAAATGGGCGGACTTGGCAAAGGAGCAAAAGAACATCAAGAAGTTACAATGGCATTTGCTGAATACAATCCATCTGCAGCATTATGCTATATGATGCATAATGTTGGAATCAGTGGAGTGTTGGATTATGGTCAAAAAACTTTAATTGATAAAATAGTAAAAGATGTCGTTGAAAATAATAAATTTATGGCATTGGCTGATTCAGAATTTGGTAGTGGAACACATTTTGGTAATCCAGAAATGACCTGTACTAAAAATGGAGACGACTATGTGTTCAAGGGTACTAAATCAATGGTAACAAGTGCAACTTATGCAAGTTATTATCAATATAACAGTAAATCAGCTGAATTTGAAGGTAAAACGACATATTGGGTTGTTCCATTGGAATCTGAAGGTTTGAGTTTCAATATGGAATATTGGGATGGAGTTGGAATGAGAGGAAATGTTTCTTGTCCAATGAAATTTGACAATGTTAAGTTGACATCTGATTACAGACTAGGGGAAGAAGGCGGAGCAGATGAAGTCGCAAGTGTTGTAACAAAGATGTTTTTACTTGGACTTGCTAGTGTATATGCTGGTTTAAATATTAGAATATCAAACATTACTAATAAATACGCTACAAGTAGAAAATATCCAAATGGAAAATGCTTAGCAGATATTGAAATTGTTCAAATGTATTTGTCTAAGATATATTCAATGGCACAAAGCGCAAGAACACTATCAGAAGATGCAGCAGAAGCTATAGTTAATAATAGCGAAGATATGCTTAAAAAAATTATTGCAGCAAGAGTGACTTCAATTGAAAATTCAATGAACTCAGCTACACTTGCAATGAGAATTGGCGGCGGAATCACTTATAATAAGAAGACTGAAATAGAAAAGTTGATGAGAGATGCCTACGCTGGACAAATTATGGCACCATCATTGGATGTTCTCCATGTAATGTTAGGTGGTATTTTAGCGACAGAAAACAAGTAAATAGAACACAAATGTCAATAAAAAGGTAGGAATTATGGATATTTACGAACAAGCAAAAGAGTTTGCGAAAAATTATTTAGAAACGGCTGGGAAAAATTCAGACGTGGATTGTTCATTTCCAAAAGAAGCATTTGAAAAAATGGGAGAAGAAGGTTTTTTAAAACTTTTGGTTCCAGAAGAAATGGGTGGACTTGGCAAAGGAGCGAAGGAACACCAAAAAGTAATTATGGCTTTTGCTGAGTATAATCCGTCAGCTGCATTATGTTATATGATGCATAATGTAGCATTGAATGCTGTAATTAAATGTGGACAAAAAGATTTGTATGAAAAAGTTGTGGATGATGTAGTCAATCACAATAAGTATTTGGCATTGGCTAATTCTGAATTTGGAACAGGAACTCACTTTGGTAATCCAGAAACAACTTGCATAAAAGATGAAAATTATTTTGTATTTAACGGAACAAAGTCAATGGTAACTACTGCTACGTTCGCTAGTTATTATTTGTTCTTGAGTAAATCATGTGATTTTGAAGGTAAGACTACTTATTGGACAGTTCCTTTGGAATCTGAAGGATTGAGTTTCAATATGAAATATTGGGATGGAGTTGGAATGAGAGGAAATGTTTCATGTCCAATGAAACTCGAAGATGTTAAGTTAACAGACATGAATAGATTAGGAGTGGAAGGAGAAGGTCCTGAAGTTTCTAAAATAGTTACTAAGTTTTTCCTATTAGGTCTAGCTAGCGTATATTCTGGCTTAAATATTAGACTATCAAAAATCACAACAAATCATGCAAAAAATAGAAAGTATCCAGATGGAAGATGTTTAGCAGATATAGAAATTGTTCAAATGTATTTGTCCAAGATCTACTCGAAAGCACAAAGTTCAAGAACATTAGCAGAAGATGCAGCTGAAGCATTAGATAGAAATGATGAAGATGCTTTACAAAAAATAATAGCTTCCAGAGTTATTGCAATTGAACATGCGATGGAATCCTCAACTCTTGCAATGAGAGTGGGTGGAGGAATTAGTTACAATAGAAAGACTGAAATTGAAAAATTGATGAGAGATGCTTACGCTGGACAAATTATGGCACCATCTTTAGATGTGTTGCATGTTATGTTAGGACAATCTTTATCAAGTAAATAAAATAGGAGGAATTAAATGAAAAAATTAAAAATAGGTGCAGTTATTTACGCTCCAAGAGTTACAGTAATATGGGAAATGATTGAAGAATTTTTCAAGGAAAATGGAGCAGAAATCGAAGGAGTATTCTTCAAAGACTACAAACTACAAGTAGATGCTTTAATGAATGGAGAAATTGATGGAGCATGGAATTCCCCATTAGCACATTTAGACGCTCATTTGAGATCTGACGGAAAAGATAAGATCGGATGTATGAGAGATACTGATAGAGATAAGAAAACTTATCTAGTAGTTAAAAAGGGAAATTTTGAAAAAGTTTCTGATTTAAAAGGAAAAACAATAGGATTTGGAGCTATTGATTCTCCACAAGCAAGACTTATTCCTATAAACTATTTACATCAAAATGGTTTAGAATATGGTAAAGATTACACTGAAAAAAGATTTGATATCGGTGTTGGCTTACATGGAGACCACGTTGGTGGAGAAAAAGACAGCATGATTGCTATGGTTAATGGAGAAGTTGATGCATCATTCTGTTTAAGTACAAATTATGATGCTTGGATTAGTGATGGTACACTAGACAAAAACGAAGTTGAAGTTTTAGATAAAACTGATAACTTTGACCATTGTATATTTACATTCAATCCTGAAGTTTCTGATGAAGACATCAAAGCATTTGATGACATTATGTTCAAGATGGATTACAACAACGAAAAAGAAAAAGAAATCATGGATCTTGAAGGATTAAAACAATGGATTCCTGGTAGAAGAGAAGGTTTCAAACAAATTACTGAAGCTAATGAATATTTAGGAAATTTCTTAAAGGAATTCAATAGTGAACAATAAATTATTCAATACCTCTTTGATAGGATCTATGCCAAGAGGAGACGAAATAATGAAAGCTCGTAGGATGTTAAAGGCTAATATGATTAGCCTTTCTGACTACGAACAATTGGTATATGATAAGACTAAAGAAGTTGTAAAATTACAAGAAGATTTGGATATCGATGTAATCACAAGTGGAGAAATAGAAAGAGACAATTACGTATCTTTTATTTCTGAAAAACTAGGTGGAGTAACTCAAATGAGTATGGCCGAAATGCTAGATTACGTCGATGATAAAAGAGAGTTCGAAAATATTTTGACGACATTGGATGTTCCTGCTACATCTATTAAGAACGCTATTTGTACTGGCAAATTGGAATATAAAGGAGACATTGTATCAGAAGAATTAAAACTTTTGAAATCATTAACTGATAAGCCTGTTAAGATTACAATGCCTGGTCCTTACTTGGTTACAAGAAGTATGTGGCTTGCAAATGTTAGTTCCAAATATTACGACAGTAAGGAAGATTTGGGAGAAGATGTAATTGATATCTACAGAAAAGAAATCAAAAATCTTCAAGAAATCGGAGTAGATGTAATTCAATTTGATGAACCAGTTCTTACAGAAATTGTGTTCACTGAAGGTAAACCAAGAACATTTATGTGTGCATCTTTGTCTACTAGAAAAGATCCAACTGAAGAGTTAAAGTTTGCCACACATTTGATAAAAAGCGTGATGGATAGTGTCGATAGGGACAAATCTATTTGTTCACTTCACGTGTGTCGTGGTAATTGGAGTAAAAACGAAAGTATTTTATTGACAGGCCCTTATACTCCGCTTTTAGATTTGTTTGCAGATATCAATGCTGATTTATTGGCGTTAGAATTTTCTACTCCAAGAGCTGGGGAATTAAAAGCATTACTAGCTGATGAAAGAATCAATAACAAAGTGATTTTGGGACTTGGAGTGTTAAATCCAAGATTGGATGATAAGGAAGATACAGATGGAATTTACAAAAGAGCCAAGGAAGCTCTTACATTTATCGACAAGGATAAATTATGGCTAAACCCAGACTGTGGATTTGCTACATTCTCCAATAGACCAGTAAATGAATACGACCACATAAGAGAAAAACTACAATCGATGATTGATGCTAGAAATAAATTGAGGAAAGAATATGAATGATGATATAAATTCATTCCAAAAGAGTTTCAGAGCTATTGTATCCGATGATTTGGTCAAAGTTTACAACGAAAAATCATGTATTCCTGTGGACTCATCTATTTCATTTGATTCAGAAAAAGAAGAATTTACATCAATTGATTTTTTCGTAAGCTCCATCGTTTCAGAGTTGATTTTGACTATGATGAGAGTTGCAAAGAAAAGAAACACTATATTACAAGATATCGAAGCTAAGGTGAACTTAGATATCGACAATCCGATGTATCTGTTAAATGTTATAGGTTTTGAAGATAAGAGTATTATCAACAAAATCAATATTGACATTTATTTCTTCTCATTTTATGAAGGAGAAGAATTGCAAGAGTTTTTGGATGAAGTTTTGGATAGAACTTTGATTTACAATTCTATAAAAGATTTGGTAAATGTTAATTTTAAAACTGTTTTATAACTTGTAAATTATTTTATTTGTGATATAATATTAGGAAATATTTAAAAATATTAAATTCAATAGATAAGATAGTAGTATAAATGAAACTTCAAGAGAGGAAATGGTTGGTGCGAATTTCTAAGAGAAGTTTATATGAATGGGGTTATCTGAATTTTGAATGAAAAATAGTAGTTCAAAAAGTGATTCTCACTTTACAGGGATAGGATATGGAAGTATCTGAAAGAGATGTGTGCATTTTTGCACATAAATTAGGATGGTAACGCGAGTTTTGACACTTGTTCCTTTTGGGGAACAGGTGTTTTTTTATTATAAAGGCAGGTGAGTGTAATGAAATGAACTTATGAAATGATTTTAGAAGAGTAAAATTTTATGAAAAAGAAAGGAAGATATTATGGATTCAAAAAAATTAACAGTAAGTTCGATATTTTTAAGTGTAGGATTATTGCTTCATTACGTTACACCTGCGTTGTTCATGGGAGTAAAACCAGATTTTTTGTTAGTAATGATGTTTTTGGCAATATTATTTATGGATAATGTAAAAGAAGCTTTTGTGTTGAGTTTGTTTGCAGGGGCAATTGCAGCTTTTACAACAAGTTTCCCAATGGGACAGCTTCCAAACATAATTGATAAATTAGTTTCAGGAATTATTGTATTTTATTTGTTCAAATTGATGGGAAAAACCAGCAGAAAATCCAATCTCATATTTGCGATAGGAACTTTGACAAGTGGATTTGTATTTTTATCTCTTGCAATTCCAATGGGAATGGGTACAGAAAATTTTGTAGAGCTACTACCATCAATGTTTGTTGCAGTGTGTTTACCAACTTCAGTTTTGAATACAATTGTGGGAATTTTCTTCAAAAAAATAATTTATCGCACAAATTACATCAAAATCAACGCTCAATAATGCTATTTATCTAAAATTAGTATATACTAGTAATATAGATAAAAAAGAGGTGATTTTATGAAATACGCAGAAGAAGGCGTGCAATATCATTTGAATATTAAAAATGGAGATGTAGGGAAGTATGTAATCCTTCCAGGAGATCCAAAAAGATGCGAAAAAATTGCAAAGTATTTTGACGATGCAAAATTAGTAGCAGATCATAGAGAATATGTAACATACACTGGAACTATAAATGGAGAAAAAGTTTCTGTAACAAGCACTGGAATCGGTGGTGCTTCTGCAGCAATAGCAATGGAAGAACTTGTCAAAGCAGGTGCAGATACTTTCATAAGAGTTGGAACTTGTGGGGGAATTCAAGAAGATGTAAAAAGTTCTGATGTGGTTATAGCAAATTCAGCTATAAGAGCTGAAGGAACGAGTAAAGAATACGCTCCGATAGAATTTCCTGCAGTTGCAAACTTAGATGTGACAAATTCATTGGTAAAAGCTTCAAAAGATTTGGGGCACAATTACCACGTTGGAGTTGTTCAATGCAAAGACAGCTTCTATGGACAACACGAGCCAGAAAAAATGCCTGTGTCATACGATTTATTAAACAAATGGGAAGCTTGGAAAAGGCTTGGCACATTGGCAAGTGAGATGGAATCGGCAGCTCTTTTTGTAGTTGCAAATTATCTTCGAGTAAGATGTGGATCTTGTTTTTTGGTTGTAGCAAACCAAGAACGTGAGAAAAAACACTTAGACAATCCTGTGTGTCATGATACTGATGTAGCCATTAAAGTTGCAATTGAAGCAATAAAAAACTTGATAGAGAAAGATAAACAAGAATAAATGGTGGAAATTTAATTTTAAATTTTGACAATTTATATGTAGGGTGATATAATAAAAACAGTTAATAACGTTTTCATTTTATCCATTAAATGGGTATCTCCTTATGTTAAAAAAACAAAACTAGGTCACATAACCTAGTTTTGTTTTTTTATTTCATCTTGAAGTTTTTCTAATTGTTGATAAATTTCATCATCTATAGTAACAATATTTTCAGTAGATTGTTTTCTTTTCCTTAGCTTAGATCTTCTGAGGTTTTCTTTTAAAGTTAGATAATTTTTCCAAAGTTCATTGGCGCTAATTCTAATTCCTCCACGCGATAAAATAATTCGTTGAATCATTCCATCGTTGCTTGCCACATACATTTTGTCGTGCTTTTTCATATCGTTGACTTTTCTCTCAATATATCTGTCTGCAGATTCGTGTTCTTTTGTGTAAACCACCGTCAAATTATCACGCTTTTCTTCAATGCTCATTCCACCTTTTACAAGATAAGCATCAAAAACTACATAAACTTGTTCTCCGCTTAGATTTTGATACTCTTTCATTATATCAATGAGCTCTTCACGGGCACTATCCAAATCCACATCGTTTGATAATTTGTACAAATTAGGCCATGCATTTATTATATTATAACCATCGACATAAAGATAAATTTGTTTATTTTTCATACCTTTGGCGTATGACTTCATAAATTAGAATGCTCGCAGCATTTGATGCGTTGAGTGATTCTGTTTTTCCATACATAGGGATTTTAATTAATTGATCACAATTTTCTCTGACTAATCTCGAAATTCCTTTGCCTTCGTTTCCGATTACAAGGCCGATAGGTCCTTTCAAGTTAGCTTGTGTGTGAGTTTGTGAAGCTTCGCCACAAGCCCCGTAAATCCAAATGTTATGTTCTTTTAAATAATTAATTGTCGTGGTTATGTTGGTTACACGTGCGATTTTGATATTGAAAACAGCTCCTGCGCTTGTTTTGATTGCAGTTGCATTGACTTCACAAGCTCGGTGTTTTGGAATTATAACTCCGTGGCATCCTGCAACTTCTGCAGTTCTAATGATGGATCCTAAATTGTGAGGATCTGTTATTTCGTCTAAAATTATCAAAAAAGGATCTTCATTTTTTTTCTTGGCGTAAATTATCATTTCATCAACGCTTGAATAACCAAAACTTGGCATTTTTGCCATAACACCTTGATGAGCAGTGTTTTCTGCGAATTTTTCGATGTATTTTTTATCGACGTATTCGATTTTAATTCCCATATCGTAAGCTTTTTTTTCTATTTTTTTAATAAATCCTTTTAATTCGCCTTTTTGTATGTATAGATTGGTTACTCCCATATCCATTTCCAAAGCTTCCATAACAGGATTTCTACCGACTAAATATTGCATTTATTCTCCTTATTCTTATCATTTTAATGTTATAATCTTATTAGATTATACAATATAAAGCAATTTCTTACAATTAATAGGAGGAACAAATGGGAAACGAAATAATGATGCAGGCTTTTGAATGGTACTTACCAGACGATGGAAATTATTATAAAAATTTGACGAAAGAAGCGAAAAATTTAAAAGAAAAAGGTATTGATGCGTTGTGGCTTGCTCCAATGTTTAAAGCAACGGGAACTAATGATGTTGGTTATGGTGTGTATGATTTGTACGATTTGGGAGAATTTGATCAGAAAGGATCTTTGCGTACAAAATACGGAACTGTAGAAGAATTGAAAAAACTAATCGAAGTTTTGCACGAAAATGACATAAAAGTGTATGCAGATGTAGTTTTAAATCACAAAGCTGGAGCTGATTTCTCAGAAACTTTTAAGGCTTACGAAGTCGATCCTAACGACAGGACGAAAAGAATTACTGATGCTTATGATATTGAAGCATGGACTGGATTTGATTTTAAAGGTAGGAATGGAAAATATTCTGAGTTTGTGTGGCATTTCCAACATTTTAATGGAGTTGATTTTGATAATAAACAACAAAAGAAAGCAATTTTTGAAGTCGCTGGAGAAAACAAAGGATTTAGCAAGAATGTTTCTAACGAAAAAGGAAATTTCGATTATTTGATGTTTGCAGATATTGACCACAAAAATCCTGATGTTAAAGATGAGCTTTTTAGATGGGGAGAATGGTTTGTGAATTATGTTAATGTGGACGGATTCAGATACGACGCGCTTAAACACATTGACGATGAATTCATAATTGATTTCACCAAACATATACAAAATGTTGTTAATCGCGATTTTTATTTTTTCGGTGAATTTTGGTTACAAGATAAGGACAACACCAATCATTATTTGTACGATACGAAATATGACGTGGATTTGTTCGATGTGGCACTTCATTTTAATATGTATTCTGCATCGAAAATGGGCGATAAATTTGATATGAGAAAAATTTTCGACAATACTTTGGTAAAAGAACATCCGGCAATTGCGGTTACATTCGTGGATAATCACGACAGCGAACCTGGTCAATCGTTGGAATCATTTGTAGAACCTTGGTTCAAAAAGATTGCGTACGGTTTGATTTTACTAAGAAAAGATGGATATCCTTGCGTGTTTTACGGTGATTATTGTAAAATAGGTGGAGAATTTAATATCGAAGGGCAAAAGGATATTATAGACAATTTGATGTACATCAGAAAACACTACGCATTTGGAGAACAGACAGATTATATGGAAAGTGAAAATTTGATAGGTTGGATTAGACACGGTGATGATTTTCACAATCCAATGGCTGTTGTAATCAGCACGGGTGACATCAACACTTTGAGAATGAATGTAGGAAAGGAAAATGCAGGTAAAAAGTATACGGAAATCACTGGAACAAATTCTAATGAAATTGTAATCGATGATGAAGGATTCGGAGATTTTGAAGTGGGAGCTGGAACTTTGAGCGTGTGGGTATGTAATGAGTAAATTTTATGCAGTAAAAATTGGGAAAAATCCGGGGATATACAATAGTTGGTCAGAGTGCCAACAACAAGTAAATGGTTTTAAGGGAGCGATTTTCAAATCTTTTAAGACAAAAGAAGAGGCAGATAATTTTATAAATGGCGAAGATAATAAAAAAGTAGCGTCAATTGATAGCTTAAATGAAAATGAGTGTGTGGCTTATGTAGATGGATCATTTAAAAAAGATACGGGAGAATATAGTTTTGGTTGTGTGTTGTTTCACAATGGTAAAATCGACAAATTCAATCAAAAATTTCCCAAATCAGAATTCTCAACGCATAGAAATGTATCGGGAGAAGTAAGTGGGTCGGTATTTGCAATTAAAAAAGCAGTCGAACTTAAAATGAACAAAATCACGATTTTTTATGATTATCAAGGGATTGAAAGCTGGGCTAATGGCGACTGGAAAACAAACAATTATTTAACCAAAAGCTACAAGAAATTTATTGACGAAATAAAGCCTCAAATCGATATTAATTTCGTCAAAGTTAAAGGTCACTCCAACGATACTTATAACGATATGGCTGATGAATTGGCAAAAGAGGCGTTGGGAATAGGGAAATAATAAAATATTAAAAAAATTAAAGTAGATTACATTTTTGCTAAGAATATCATACGGAATAAATTGTTGTGATTTCTCATCGAAGAACTACGTTAAAAAATCCAACTGTTTGAGAGCCTTGCTTGAGTTTTGGATTTTAGTAGTTCGAGATTTTGAAATCGCCAATTTATGTAGTCAGATGTTCGTGCAAAAATGATTTTCTACTTTTTGTTTATGTTATTATATTTGGAACTTTTCCCACAAAAAAACTCTCACGAATCTCGTGAGAGTAAATTATTTGAATATTATCATTAGTTGTGTAATTTTTCTTTTATCAACATTAACTACGACGAATTTCAAGTTTTCAAATTCAACCTCATCTTTTGATTTGGGCATTCTGTCCAATAATTCTATTACAAATCCTCCGATTGAATCGAATTTGTCGCTTTGAATGTCAAGGTCAAATCTTTCGTTTACTTCATCAATTCTCATTTCAGGATCGACTAAGTATTCATTGTCGCTAAGTTTAGTTACTTCTTTTTCGTTGTCGTATTCATCGTCGATTTCTCCGACAAGTTCTTCTAAGATATCTTCCATCGTTACAATTCCACTAGTTCCACCGTACTCATCGATAATTATACTGATGGAAATATTTTTAGTTCTCATTTGTTTGAACAAATCCACTACTGGAATGTATTCATAAGCATAAAATGCTGGTTTTAGGATATCTCTGACTTTAAAATCTTGGTCATCTTCGATGATTTTGTGCGCTAATTCTTTTATGTGAAGAACGCCTATAATATCGTCGATGCTGCCTTCATAGACTGGAATTCTAGAATAAGTAATATTTTTGATGATTTCCTTCAAATCACTCTCTGCATCTTCAATATCAACTGATGCCATGCTAGTTCTTGGAGTCATAATATCAACTGCTAGAGTTTCCTTTAATTCCAACGCATTTATCATGATTTCAGTTTCTTGATTTTTCAGTACGCCTTCTTCTTCACTAACTTCCACCAAAGTTTTTAGTTCTTCTTCGGTAAGTGTCGAACTATCCTCATCTTCGCCAACAAAAAGTTTGATTATCAAACGAGTTAAGAGGTTTAATACTTTTACAATTGGTTTGAAAACTAAAGTCAGAAAATAAATAAACCTTGAAAACTTTAATGCTACGGATTTGTTTTTGTATTGTGCAATTGTTTTTGGTAAAACCTCTCCAAAAATCAACACAAAAACAGTCATTACAACTGTAGATATCAAAGCTCCGTTTTGATGAAAAATATTTGTGAATAAAATTGTAGCTATAGAACTCGCTGCGATATTTACAATGTTGTTACCAATCAAAATAGTAGATATGGTAGTTTGCATATTATCGTGCAGTTTCTTCAGTAAATGTGCATTTTTGTTATCTTTTTGGTCTAATTGTCGAACTTTTATTTTGCTTACAGATGTTATCGCCGTTTCACTTGATGAAAATACGGCGGACATTGCAACCAAGAACACTAACGCAATTATTTGCGAGACACTCGAACTGTCCATTACATCACTCTCCAAACATATCGTAACATATATAAATATAGTTGTAAATAAAATATTTTGACAAAATTTTTAAATAAAAAACATAACGATTTAGAAAACTAAAAATAATTTAACAACAAACAAATCTCACAATATGGTATACTATAGATGTAGATAATACAGTAAAAAAGAAACGGTGATGAAAATGGATTTAAAAGAAAAAATTAGAGTTATAGACGGATTTCCAAAAGAAGGAATTTCATTCAAAGATATTACTACATTGTTAAACGACAAAGAAGCCTACAAATACGCAGTAGACCTTATGGTAGAAGATTTAAAAGACAAAGGAATAACTGTGATAGCAGCTCCAGAAGCTAGAGGATTCTTGTTCGGCTCAGCTGTAGCATATGCGCTTGGAGTTAGATTTGTTCCTGTTAGAAAACCTGGAAAACTTCCTGGAGAAGTGTCAGAGTATTCTTATGATTTGGAATATGGTACCGACAAATTAGAAGTACACAGAGACGCGATTTATGAAGGCGACAAAGTTGCTATAGTTGACGACTTATTGGCAACAGGTGGAACTGTGAATGCAGTAGCTAAGTTAGTTGAAAAAAACGGTGGCGAAATCACTGCTATGGAATTTTTGATTGAACTTACTGAACTTGGCGGAAGAGATGTTAACAAAAATTATTACATCAATACTTTAGTACAATACGATATCTAAATCTTATCCACATGTCATGCATGTGGATTTTTAATTGCAAAAAAAGCACAACCAAAATTTAAGGTGACCCCAAAAAGTTGGACTTTATACCAGAGACATTTAGAAATATTTGTCTCTGGTTTTTTTGTCCTCATAT
>NZ_WKZE01000006.1:0-99689 GCF_009678315.1 Finegoldia sp. BIOML-A2 | reverse complement strand
AAGAAGGATTAAGATTTGCCATCAGAGAAGGCGGAAGAACAGTAGGAGCTGGCGTTGTTTCTAAAATTATAGAATAAAAACCTTAATTAAGGTAGATAAATTAGACAAGCTGAGCATCCGTTTTTAATGGATGCTCTAATTTTTTAAAGGAGGATTTTATGAACGATTTAACAAAAATATTGTTTGACTATTTTAAGGATAACGATATAGACCCAAACAAAGTTGCAAATTTAATTGAAGATGCAAAGATTAATGTGCTTGATAAAATGTTCGGAGAAGAAGGAGAATGGGTGCTTAAAAAACTTGGCAGCGTTGAAAGCTTTGATAAGGAAAAAATCTTCCATTCAATAGCTCAAACATCCGATTCTGCTGAAGCAAAGATGAATACTTCTGATGTGAACATTATTGTTGAAGATGTGTTGAAGAAAATGAAATCTATCAAGAGAAATGTATATCCAACAAAAGAAATCAGAGGATATGTTGAGGAAGCATTAAAAGAAGAAGGCTACAAAAAAGTATTAGAAGCATACAAAAACAACTAATTTGAGGTGAAAATGAACACGAAATTATTGAAAAAAGTCTTGGCATCGACACTTGCGCTTTCCATGGTACTTCCAATTGGCGTTGTAAATGCTGACAAACAAAATACACAACAACAAGAAAAATCACAACAAGTTACAAGAATATCCGGCAAGGATAGAATCCAAACATCTGTAGAAATATCCAAATCAGCATACACTACATCAGAAAATGTAGTACTTGCAAGTGGATTCAACTTTGCAGATGCATTATCAGCAGGTCAACTTGCATCAGCACTCAATGCACCACTTTTATTATCATCACAAAATAAACTAGATTCACAAACAAAAAACGAAATCGAACGTTTGAAAGCAAAAAAAGTCTACGTTGTAGGTGGAGACAACGCAATCAGTAAAAGTGGAATTGACACAACATTAAAATCAAAAAACATAGATGTGACAAGACTTGAAGGAAAAGACAGATATGCTACATCACAAAAAGTCATGGAAAAAACAAAAGAAATCATCAACCCAGAATATTTGTTGATAGCAAGTGGCAAAAACTTCCCAGACGCACTAGCAGCGACATCCTTCTTTGTCAATCACAAATCAGTAATGGTTTTAAGTGATGGAGTAACTTATCCACAATCAAATCTACAAGAAATCGCAATCGGTGGAGTTAACCAACTACCACTAAAAGGCTTCACAGGAAAAAGAGTTTCCGGAAAAGACAGATACGAAACAGCACTAAAAATCGCAAAGCTTTCATTTGACAAGAACAATAACGCAATCCTTGCAAGTGGTCAAGTATTCGCAGATAGCTTGTCAGCAGTAAGCTTAACTAAAAAACACAACGCACCAATCATACTTACACAATCAGATAGCTTGACAGAAAACGCCAAGAGATATTTGAATGGCAAGAATGTGTTTATAGTTGGTGGTGAGAAAACTGTTGTGAACAAAATAATGACGAATATTACAACAGAAGAAAGAGCGAAGATAGCTTCATTTAACCTTGAAGAAGAAATAGAAAAAGTATTAGCAAAAAAGAAAAATAATGACAATATCAATTTGGAAAAAGAAATCGAAAGAATCTTAGCCAAAAACCAAGCTTATCAAAATTTGATTATCAAACAAGAAGTCGAAAAAGCTCTATCAGGAAAACAAATCGGTCAATCAGTCGACTTGGAAAAAGAAATTGAAAAAATATTGGATAAAAAGCAATCTAACCAAAATGTTGACTTGGAAAAAGAGATAAATAGAGTTATAACAAAAAGACGAGCTAAAGATGATATTGATTCAAGGGAAAGAACATTAGCTAATGCGAGGAAAAAATTAATACAATATAATGATGAATTAAAAAAATATAAGGAAAACCCAAATTATATAAAAAAACAAGAACTTAAGCTAAAAAAAATGCAAGAGGAAACTGAACAATATGAAAAGAGATATAAATCAGAGAAGGCTGATGCTATAAAGAAATTAGAAGAGACTAATAGAAATATTTCCTTATTAGATTACAGACTTAAGGAAGGTGCGTTCGCATTTTTCGAATGGGCAGGAGAAGAATATCCAGAACAAAAGAAAAATGCTGACGAAGCATTAGCAATACTTAACGAATATTATAAAAAAGGTGATGTTAAGAAAACATCTGGAGATGCTACAAGCTATGAGAATTTGTTGGCTAGTTTTGATTTATATAAACAGCTTAACAAGGTTAAAGGAGATTTTTATTATTACGATGTTGATACAAATTTTACCATTATGGCAAAAGCAATGGTAAGCTGTAACAGAAATGTTTATTCTTCAAATAAAAATACATTTAGCATTACTGAAGATTTATATTCGGGAGAGAAAAATCCTATAGAATATTGGTATAATGATGGAAAAGCAGTACTGGATGAATTAAAAAAAATAGAGGGAAAGTATTATAACTATCCAGAATATATCGCGAAAGATCTAGCTAGAAAAGAATATAAAAGGATACATGGAAAAGAATCTGTTATTGGTATTCTTGTAGAACTTTTATATAGCGATGATAATTTTATAGCTATTGCAAGAAATACATCAAAAAATAGCTCCTATAATACATTCTGTCTTAATGCAGAAAGTGATGAAGTAAGTGAAAAACCGAAATCGAAACATGATTGGAATTTTGATAAATACAAGAGAATAACAGATGAATATAGTTTGTTAGAAGATAAAGAAGGGGCAGAAAATTGGATTAAGAGGGTTGAGTCAGACAAAAAAGAAAGAGAAAAAGAGATGGAAGACTTAAAGAACCATGAAGACTATGAAACTCATAGGATAAGAGAATTAATTAAAATAACCGAAGAAGATATAGCCAGATGGGAAAAAAGCCTCAAAAAAGATAAAGCTGCTTACGAAAAACTAAAATAACACAAAGGGTGCAGAAGAATCTGCACTCTTTTTTATTGAACGATTTTATCAAAAAATCTCAGAATGGGTATAATAGTATTGAAGGTAAAATAATGGGAGAATTTCTATTGTTTTATTAGAAATATTATAACAAAGAATTTATGGAGGAGAAAAATGTTAAAAAATCAATTGAAGAAGTTGACTGTGGCGGCATTAGTTGCGGCTATGATTGTGCCAGCAGGTGTATCAAATGCTGCGGCACAAAAAGTTACAAGAATATCCGGCAAGGATAGAATCACAACATCTGTAGAAATATCCAAATCAGCATACACTACATCAGAAAATGTCGTACTTGCAAGTGGATTCAATTTTGCAGATGCATTATCAGCAGGTCAACTTGCATCAGCACTTAACGCACCACTTTTATTATCATCACAAAATAAACTAGATTCACAAACAAAAAATGAAATCAAACGTTTGAAAGCAAAAAAAGTCTACGTTGTAGGTGGAGATAACGCAATCAGCAAAACTGGAATTGACACAACATTAAAATCAAAAAAGATTGACGTAACAAGACTTGAAGGACAGGACAGATATTCTACATCTCAAAAAGTAATGGAAAAAACGAAAGAAATCATCAACCCAGAATATTTGTTGATAGCAAGTGGCAAAAACTTCCCAGATGCACTAGCAGCGACATCCTTCTTTGTCAATCACAAATCAGTAATGGTATTAAGTGACGGAGTAACTTATCCACAATCAAACCTACAAGAAATCGCAATCGGTGGGAAAAATCAACTACCACTAAAAGGCTTCAAAGGAAAAAGAGTTTCCGGAAAAGACAGATACGAAACAGCACTAGAAATCGCAAAGCTTTCATTCGACAAAAACAACAACGCAATCCTTGCAAGTGGACAAGTTTTTGCAGATAGCTTGTCAGCAGTAAGTTTAACCAAAAAACACAACGCACCAATCATTCTTACACAATCAAATAGCTTGACAGAAAATGCTAAGAAATATTTGAATGGCAAGAATGTGTTCATAGTTGGTGGGGAAAAAACTGTTGTGAAGGATATTTTGACTAGGAAAAAACCTATTGCAAAGAAAGAAGATAAGAATTTGCACACAAAAACTGGTGAATATTGTTCAACACTAATACAGAAAAAGCTATCAAAATCAAAATCGAGAGAGTATAACCAAGCTTACGATGTTAAAATTAAGGGTGATTACCTGATAGTTTCTGGACATATGAAATACTGTAAAGACATTAATTCTTTTTCTGACGGTAAACCTTTAGGTCACAGCGTAAATCATTCTTTCAAAATAACTAATAAAACAAAATTTAAAGTGCACAGTGGAATGGCTCCTACAGCTTATTACAAAGCAAGTGATTTTATTAATTACTACCACAAAGTTAGTAATGTAGGATTGTCACTATCGATTACTGTTGAAAATGGCGTGGCAACTGAGGTTCTGATAGCTTCGTAAATATTAAACACAAGGGTGTAGATTGTTCTGCACTCTTTTTTATTTAACGATTTTATCTAAAAACATCAAATAGTGTATAATGAGATTAAATATAGGAGGAGTTTATGAACAAAACGAAGAACAAAAGCTTGTGGACACTTATCATTGGCGTGGTGTGTCTTGTGGTTAGTTTTATATTGAAGGATTTTCAGTTCGATTTCTTAGGGAATCTGAGACCTATTGGATTAGTGACGGTATATATTTGCCCGATTTTAGGAATAATTGGAATTGTTTTTTCTTTGATTGAAAAAAGTGTAGTGAGGGCTATTTTGAATTTTTTGTTAGTATTAGCATTTCCAATAGTTATGTTCGTGGGAAATATGCTAATTAGGTAGTATTTGATAATAAAATTTTTTATAAATTTATTAGTTATTATGGTATCATAGTAGTATATTAAATTAATGGAGGAGAAAATGTTTATTAAAAATTTGAAAAAACTTACACTAGCCGCATTGGTTATTTCTTTTATGATTCCAGCTGGTGTGTCTAGCGCGAATGTTGAAAATGTGTCGAGAATTGCAGGAGAAGATAGGATTGCAACTTCTATTGAAATCTCAAAAGAAATGTTCAGTGAATCGGACAATGTTGTACTTGCTAGTGGGTTTAACTTTGCTGATGCTTTATCAGCTGGTCAACTTGCTGCGGCGTTAAATGCGCCACTTATTTTGTCAAAAGATCAATTGGACAGTAGAACTAGCGATGAAATTGCTAAGCTAAAACCAAAAAATATCTACATTGTTGGCGGAGAAACGGCGTTGAGTTCAAATATTGAAGAATCCGTAAAATCTGTTGTAAATGATATTAACATTGAAAGACTTAAGGGAAACGATAGATACGAAACTTCAGTGAAGGTTATGGAAAAAACCAAAGAGTTTGTCGATGCAGAATACTTATTGATAGCAAGCGGCAAAAACTTCCCTGACGCTCTTAGCGCTACTAGTTTCATGGCAGATCACAAGGCGTTGATGGTTCTTAGTGATGGTAATTCTTATCCGAAATCCGATTTACAAGAAATCGCAATTGGTGGAGTTAACCAACTTCCGTTGAACGGTTTTACTGGGGAAAGAATAGCAGGAAATGACAGATATCAAACAGCATTGGCTATAGCAAGACGTTCATTTGAAAATAATGAAAATGCTATATTGGCAAATTCAAAAGTTTTTGCAGATAGTTTGTCTGCGGTAAGCGTTGCGAAAAATTACAAGGCGCCTATTATTTTGACTGACAATGAAAATTTGACACAATTAACTAAGAGTTATCTAGAAAATATGAATTCTGTAACTATTATTGGTGGAGAAAAGTCTGTAGCTAGCAATATATTTTCTAATCCTACTGCTGAAGAAGTAAATGAGATGAAAAGACTTGAAAATGAAAGAAAAGCTAGGGAAGAACAAGCTAGAAAGCAAAGGGAATTAGAACTTAAAAAGCAAGAACAAGCCAAAAAAGAAGCTTCCAAACCAACCAAACCTAACTACATCTACCAAGATGGATATGGTCCTGTTGGAGAAGGAAGAATTAAAGGAAATATGAATTCGATGATTTATCATCTTCCTGGACAAAGAGACTACAACAAGATTAAACCAAGTCATATAAGATATTTTAGAACAGAAAAAGAAGCTCGTGCTGCTGGTTTCAGAAGAGCTTTAAGATAATATAGAATGCTTCGTCATAGACGGGGCATTTTTTATTGTGTAAGTTTTTTCAAAAGGGAGATAAATTATAATTATCAAATTATATGATTGCAGAATTTTGATGGAGTATGAGTCAATATGAGATTTCAAAAAATCTGAATAATATGTTATAATCAATGAAGAATATATATAGATATATGAACATAGAGGAGTATTTATGAGAGTTAATTATAATGGTTTATGGAAAATACTTATAGATAATAATATGAAAAAAACAGACTTACAAGAAATAGCTAATATTGCACCAGCAACAATAGCAAAAATGGGTAAAGGAGAATTTGTAAGTATGGAAACATTGTATAAGGTTTGCAAAGCATTTAATGTTGATTTTGGAGATATTGTATCAATTTGTTAAGTATTTTTGTTTCTATATGAGTCATAGTAAATATATTACTTAGGAGAGTTTATGAAAAATAATATAAAATTACTTATTGTTGAAGATAACGAAGAAATAATTGATTTAATTAAATTGTATAAACCAGATAATTTTTATATAAAAGAGGCTAAGGATGGTAAGGAAGGATTAAAAGAATTTTCAAAAGAAATATTTGATATCATAGTATTAGATTTAATGTTACCGATAGCAGATGGTTATGAAGTTTTAGAAAAAATACGAGAAAAAAGTAATATTCCAGTTATAATATTGTCTTCTAAAAACTTAGATTTTGAAATTATTTTAGGACTCGATAAAGGTGCTGACGATTATATTGTAAAACCATTTAATCCGATGGAGCTTTTTGCTCGAGTTAATGCTTTGTTAAGGAGACTAAGTTTTTCAGAAAAAGATAATAAAATAATTACTTGTGACAATTTAGAATTAAATAGGGACTCTTGTGAAGTTTTTAAAAATGGAAAAAAGATAGATTTAACGGGTCAAGAATTTAAATTACTCGAGTTTTTTATGATAAATAAAAATATAGTTTTCACGAAAAATATAATAATGGAAAGAGTTTGGGAAAATGACTATTATGATGAAAATGTTGTGTCAGTTTATATAAGTCGTATTCGAGAAAAAATAGGAAAAAATTCAGATGGAGAAAACTATATTGTAACAATTCGAGGATTGGGGTATAAATTCGATGATTAAGTTTAGAAGAGAAATTAAGTTTAATAGGTTTTTATTTTTAAACTTAATAATAATAGTGTCGATTGTATATGTATACTACATTATTTCTTCAATTACCTTGGATTCAATAGGAAGTAATATGTTTTCAAAAGTAGCAAATCAATATTCAGCAGACTATATTTTTGATAATAATAGAGTAGACAAAGAGAATCTTAATAGAATAATAGGTATAGATGGATGGATTTTTATTATTAACGAAGACTTAAGTTTAGATTATACCTCTAATGATGCAACTCCAAATAATTATAATTTTAAAGATATTATAAACTTAAACAAAGGTATTTATGAATACAATGGGAAAAAGTATTTTGGATCTGTTAAAAGTCTAGCCGATAATAAATACGGAGTTGTGGTAGTACCTTCTAAATATATTAAGAATCAAATTTTACTTACCCCTCAAAAACAAAATCTTAATCTTTTTATTTTATTTTTTGTAATAAGAATTTTGATTTTTATATTAGGAACTTTTATTGTATTATTTTTGTTTTCAAGATTACTATTCGATAGATTGCATAAACCATTAGAAGAATTAGAATGTGGATTTTCAAAACTAAAAGAAGAGAAATATTCTTTTATTGAAGATTCGAAAAATAGAATAAAAATCATTGAATTTTCTTATATTAGAGATACATTTAATTCAACGGTTGAATCTTTAAGAGAACTGAAAAATGAAAGGATAGAAAATAAAGCTAGAAGAATGCAATTATTTATAGACATAAGGCATGATTTAAAAACTCCTATAACAGTGATCAAGGGGTTTTCCGAAGCGCTTATTAGCAAGAAAATATCAGAAAATGACTTAAATAAATACTTAACAGCTATAAATAAAAATGCAATTATTATTGATTCATTATTAAATCAGATGTCAGAAATAATTGAGTATGAAGACTATAAGTATAAATTAAATCTTGAAATCATAGATGTTTGTGAATATATGAGACAATTAATTATAGATTTTCTACCCGTTTTTGAACAACATAATATAGAGATAGAAATAGAAATCCCAGAAGAACAATTATTTGTAGAAATTGATAAGAATATATTTAATAGAGCTATAAAAAATCTAATGCAGAATTTAGTGGATCATAATTCTGAGGGTATAAAAGCATACTTTGAAATAAAGTGTTGTAGTAATAAAATATTAGTGATAATTGGAGATACAGGATATAAAATAAACGAAAACATAGCTCAAAGTATATTTGATCCATTTGTAACCGATGATAGTTCTAGAAACAGTGCGAATAAAAACAAAGGCTTAGGGTTAGCTATTACAAAGAAGATTGTCGATTTACATCATGGAAGAATATACTTAACTCAACAGAATTCAAAAAGTTATACTAAATACTTTACAATTGAGCTAACATCGTATAATTATAATTAAATAAAACGCTTAAAGACGAGAGCTAGTAACCATCTAGGATATGTCTCTTCCTTACTGAGGATTCAATAAAGGAGGGGCTTATCAGGTTGCTAGCTCTATATTTTTATTTAAGATATTTATGTTAGAGTAAAGCAGATTTAATTTTATGTAAGGTTGTTGTTATATAAGAGAAATAATTACCTGATATTATGTAAATATAAAAGACAAGGAGGTGAATTAAATGCTATTTAGAAGCAAAAAAGCTTTAGCACCAGGTTGTATTAGCGTTGGTCCTTTTGGTGTATGTATAAGCTATGGAAAGAATTGGTAAACATTATAACTAAGCAATTATTTAACATTGAATAATAATTGCAAAAAATTACTTAATGGTTGCTATATAGATAATAAATCGTTTCGATTATCAGGTATTAAATATTAAGGTACAAGGTTAATCTTCATTTATGATTTGAGACGTAGAGATCATAGAGTGATTTCTAACTTTATAGTTAATTCGTGATTATTGAGTTCGATTTATTATTTGTAGCAACCAGTTTAATTTATTTATGGGGGGAAATATGAATAAAAATATAAAAATATTTAATGTTAATGGAATTAATATTATTGGTAACTTCAATAATGGTGCGGTTATAGGGCTTGAAGAGGATGCACTAAATTACTTAGAAAAAGGTTCTCCATATAATAAAGATAAAGCATTAGAATTAGAAAGAGCATTAATAGAATTAGGTTATTATGATGAGGACTATTTTCGAGTGGACTCTGCTTACTTACATGTTAATGATAGATGCAATCTACATTGTATCGGATGTTATTCTTATGTCGAAAATAGGAATAACAAGAAGGAGTTGTCCTATGAAGAAATCTGCAATATTCTAAAAAAATTAAAGGAATCAGGGGTTAAAGGGATTGTAATATCTGGGGGAGAACCATTTTTAAGGGATGACATGGGCAAGATTTGTAGATATATAAAAGAAGAACTAAGAATAGAGAAACTGTGTACCATAACAAATGGAACTTTAGATATTGATAGGTATGCTTCAGCGATAGACTATATAGATGAGTTTAATATTTCTATTGATGGATATAATGAACAAGTTCAATATATTAGAGATAAGGGGATAATGCCTTTAGTTCTCTCAAATATAAAGAGAATAAAAGAATTAACACCAAATATTAATTTGATAGTAACTTTACATAAGAAAAACTATAAAGACATGGGGAAATACAATGAACTTGCAGAAGGATTAGGAGTAAGTTATTCTTTCAGTATTTTTACAAATGAATTTGGAGATGAAGTGTATAAAGATTATATTCTAGAGGATGATGATTTAATAAAAATAGAAAAGATACTTATGGATTTAAATGTAAATACTAAAATATCGGATACACCAATAGGGTCTTTTGGCATTAACTGTAGAAAAAGCTGTGAAGCTGGTAAGAAACTTATAAGCATAGATTCAAAAGGAGATATTTATCCATGTCATATGTTGCATTATAGCAGATTCAAATTGGGAAATGCTTTAGAGACAGAAGATATTAAAGAATTATTAAAAAGTCCAAACAATATGTTCTTAGGAATTGAAGTTAGCGAAATCAATAAATGTAAAGAGTGTGAGTACAAATATCTGTGTGGTGGTGGATGTAGAGGAAGAAGTTTTCTTAAGTATGATAGTTTGCAAGAAAAAGACGCATATTGTGCATTAAATTATAGATATTTTAAAAATATATTCGAAAATATAATTTAACTAGAGGGGTTAGGAATGTGTTTATTAAAGATAGATTCTCTTACTAAAAATTATGGGGATAAAAAAGGTTTATTTAATTTTTCAATGGAATTAAATAGTGGAGATATTGTTGGTCTAATTGGAGTTAATGGAGCGGGTAAGACTACTTTATTAAATATGATATCAGGAAATACACTACCAGATTCTGGAGAACTCTTTTATAAAGAGAATAAGATGGAAATAGACTCTTCATATAGAAAAAATTTTGGAATTTCAGTTAATCCAGGATTCTATGATTATATGAATACTTATGAGAATTTAAGTTCAATATTATTTCTAGGCGAAGAGAAAGATAAAAATGAAATAGACGAAAAGATAAGAAATGTTTTGAATGTAGTTGGTCTTAATAATGTAGAAGGGAAAAAGATAAAGGAATTTTCCTTCGGAATGAAACAAAGACTTGGTTTTGCACAAGCGATTTTGAATACAAAATCTATAATGCTTTTAGATGAGCCATTTGTTGGACTTGATATTAATGGAAGATCAATGGTTAAGGAATACATAAAAAAAATGGTTAAAAACAAAAATTTAGCTGTTATTTTTTCAGACCATAATTTAGATGAAGTTAAATCACTTTGCAATAGACTTATAGTAATAAGAGGAGGAGAAAAAATATATGATGGGGATTTAGACATTAAGAGTTCAGTATTGATTAAGGTTAAAAGTACAATTGATTTGGATGAAAACTATGTAGAGATTCTAGATGATTTTACTGTAAAAATATCAAACCAAAATTTAAATAAAAAACTTGAATATATAGCTAAATTGACTGAAATTACAAAAATAGAAAGAATAATAAATCCGTTAGAAAAAATGTTAGAGGTGAGAACAGATGCTAAAAATAATAAAATTTGAATTAATTAAACAGTTAAAAAGAAAAGAAAACTTTATTCTTCTTTTTATGTTTTTAATTCCACTACTTTATTCTATTGGTGTTTATAACAACTCAAGTGTTATAACTTACAATAGCAATGAAGCAGTGAATGGGTTAGCTTTTGCAAATAGTATGTATGTTTTCGTTTATATGGTGTTTGTGTTTTATTTGATTATAGCTATAAATAGTTCTAACATATTGAGAGGAGAGATAGACAACGGTAGTACTTCAATTATGTTAACAAGAATAAATAATAGAAAGAAGATTTATAATGCAAAACTATATGAACAAATTATTTATTGGGCGATAGTGACAATTCTGTTCATTCTATTTTCAATAATTTGCTACTATATTTTTGTTTCAAGATTAGATATATCTGATGGTAGACTAATAGGAACAAATTGGGCTAACGAGTTATTAGCAATTATCGCTATTTATTCATCATATATTTTCGTGATAAGCATGGTTCAAAGTATGAGTATGTATTTTAAATCTTATGTTTCCATAGGGATATTTATTGTAGTTTGGATAATATTGTTATATTTTAAAGAGTTTCCTGGTGTTAAAATCATTTCGCCAATATACTATCTTGAAAGTCTAATAGATTCTGGGAGATTTTTAGATTTTATTAAGTTTATGATTATAAACTGGGGTCTGGTTATTATTTTTTCATTTATCGGAAGTAGAAAATTCACAAGGAGTGACATATAAATGCTTGAAAAAATTAAAAAACTTGATTTAAGTCGTTTTATATTTTTGAGTATTTTACCACAAATTTTAGTGTTTGCAATTAGCTTAGTTTTTATAGCTTTAGATTTGCAGTTAGATAAGTATGGCGTTGTACAAACTTTTCTAATATTACCATTATCTTTTGTAATACTACCATACTTATTTTTGGTAAAATCAGGAGAAGAAATAAACTTGAAGAACATCGGAATTAGAAATTTTACTTCTAAAACAATATGTATTTTTTCTTTATTAATAATACTGATAACCGCTGTCATATATAGTTTAGGAAAATGGGATTACTCGATTATATTTTTTGCATTGCAAACATTAGTGGTATCAATATCTGAAGAATTATGGGCTAGGGGTATGCTTATTAATGAGTTAAAAAAAAGTAAGTTTTCTCAAATTATTTGTGTTTTAGTCTCAAGCCTAATATTTGCATTTATAACACATCAAAATCGACCTGTATATGAAAATCTAACTAATAGATTTCCTTTTGCCATTATTATGGGTCTAATATATTACAGGACTCAAAAAATTGAATTGCCAATTCTAATACATTTTGCGAACAATATGATAGGAGGTATTTAATGTCAAAGATTATTAGGAAAAATCTGATTGGATCTTTATTTGTAAATGTTACAATGATAATTGCTCTATCACTGTTAAAAGAAAAGTTAGAAGTAATAAGTTTTATGCTTATTGTGATAAGTCCGGTTTTACTTAGTGTTATAATGTGTTATTTTCTAAATAAGGGCTATAACATTAATCAAAAAGATAAGGCTAAGATAAATGTACTCTATTTTTCTATGAACTTTATATTTTATGTATTCCTTTTTATAATATTACGAGATGGCACAATAATTAATGACATAGTATTAAAAGCACAAACATTACAAACAGAATATATAACAGTTTCGAAAAATTCAAACTTTTCACTGTCATTTGTTATATTTCTTGTATTATCATATGTTGGTCATAAATTAGTGCTTGATAGAATTAGAGAAAAGTAACTATGAAATTATATAAAGGTAAAGGAAAAATAATAATTCTGATTATATTCCAGATTATTTATTCCTTATTAAATTCTGGATTTGCTATCTCAATAAAAAATATTACAGATTCAATAACGATAGGAAATTATGATGTATTTAAACATAATATTATTAAAACAACTACTTTAGTTGTGCTGTTAATATTTGTATTGTTGATATCTATAGTGCTAAAAAATAGTATTTCATCAGGATATATGAAGACGATTAGATTTAACGCATTAAAATATTTTTACAATACTGATACTATAGAGGTTAAAGAAGATGATAAATCTGAATTTTTTAGTTTTTTAACAAATCAATTAGACATATTAGAAGAATCATACATTAAAATAAGATTAGAAATCATTAGTGACTTAATATTGCTGGTAATTTCTACAATAACGATAATCTATTTTAATGTATTATTTTTACCCCTTGTATTAATAATAGGACTAGTTTTATGTATTGCGCCAATGATCTTAAAAAAATGGATAAATACAGAAAGTGAATATAGAATTAAAAACTATGAAAAATACATGTCTATTAGCAAAAATTATATAGATTTGTTTTATTTAATAAAATCTTTTAATATCATGGATAAAATATTGACTAATTTTAAATTTGTAGTTGATAATTCTACGGAATCAAAAAAACGTTTAGAAAGTAAGATAGGCATAGCTAATGGAGTTATATCATTCTTGAATTTAATTGTAACATTAATTATATATATACTAGGAGGGTATTTAGTTTTTGAAAAAACTATAAGTATTGGGATGTTGATAGCAGTAGCTCAACTTATGGCGAATGTAACTTTTCCCTTAACTAATATTATTTCGGCAATAAATGAAATAAATTCATCTAAGCCTATTATAGAGCGTTATAACGCTTTGTTGAATAATGGTAATAATGCAAAATCAAATACAAAAAAAGATATATTTCCAATAAAACTACAAAATATATCATTTTCTAGCGAAGATAAAAACATATTAGATAAAGTGAATTTAAAGATAGATAGGGGTAAAAATTATTTGCTTTTAGGAACTAATGGATCAGGAAAAAGTACATTAGCTAAGATTATATCTGGAATTATAGATAACTATGAAGGAGAAATAATTAGTGGAGACAGTTACCATTTGTCAGAAATAATATATATATCTAAAGATAATCAGATATTTGATGATACAGTTAAAAATAATTTAGGATTATATGGGCATTTTAAAATTGATGAGTCATACATAAAACTATTTAATTTAAAAGATGACTTTTTAAAGAAAAATGCTAATGATTTATCGGATGGTGAAAAACAAAAATTGATATATCTCAGAAGTTTAAAAGCAAATAAACAATTAATGATATATGATGAACCTGATTCATCCTTGGATGAACAATCAAGAAAATGTATCATAAATGATATATTAGATAATGGATTGACAAATATAGTGATATCACATCATCCATTTAGAATTATAGATAAATTTGATGAAATTTGGTCTGTAGAAAATGGCAGTATAAGGATATACAATAGTAGCTCTGAATATCTGAATAAACAAAGTAATCTATAAATATATCGGTGATAATTGACTTCCGTTAATTGGAAGTCTTTTTTCTTTGCAAACTAATCTCATTTGGGTATATATATGTAAGGAAGTGATTAAATGAGAATTTTGTATGCGATTAAAAATATGGAAATTTGTATCAACAGTGTTGGTGCGAGGATCGAACAGTTTAAAATAGACGATGTAAATATGATTGATGATTTGAAAATCTGTATTCCAAATTATGGTGTGGACAAGACTTTTCGTTATCCGACTGATGGGCTTTTCGTAGACGAAGAATACGATGTTGTGAGCAAGTCTGAGGATATGTGCGTTCTAAGATGTGTCAGTGAGGGAATTGAAAGTTTTGTTGTGTATCAATTCACAAATGACAGTGTGAGTGTTAATGTGAATGTGATTAACAATTCCGACCACACAATTAAGATGAATCCAGCAGTTGTGATTGATTGGAAAAATAATTTGGAAAGTCAAAATATTGTAAGTGAGATTTCTGGATACAAATTAGAATCTGCAAGTGATTTTGTGGACGGAAATTGTTCTTATTATGTGTCTAATTTGAACAGGGATTCAGTTGGTTCAAAGTTTGCTTTGAAAAGCGGTCAGAAATGTTCTATTTCTGCTAAGATTAGGATAGTTTCGTGATTTATGAGAGTTGCAGCTCATAAATTTCTTCAAGATTTATGATATAATAATATGATAACGGAGGTGGGATTATTAATACGATTGATTATAAATCTTTAATGAAAATTTCATTAAAAGCTCTGATGGTTTATGTTGTGAGCTTATTTTTATTTCCATTTGGATTTATTGTGTTGCCTTCTTATTTTATTAAGTTAGGATTGGAAAAAGATAACAGATTGGCTCTGATATCTTTCGGGATATTTTTTGTGTTGAGTTTGGTTGTATCAAGTCCTATGATTGCTATTCCTGTCGGATTGTACATAATTTTGGTGTTCTATTCGATTTTGAATTTGCTAAGTTCAGGATTTTCTGACACACAGGCTATAACGATTAGTTTCGTTGGAATTTGTGTTTTCGTTTTGTTGACGAATTTGCTTTTGAAATTAAACGCGGATATGTCGATTGCAGATGTGATTAACGCAAAGTTGAATGATTTCATGAAGGTTTTGAGTTCTGTGAAGATGGACGAGGAAATGATGAAGTCTTTTAAAATTATGTTTGAACAATCATCTAAGCTTATTGTAAGGGCTGTGTATGCAATTTTGGGACTTATCGCTTTTTATACAAGTGTGTTGAATGTGTATATTCCACAAAAATCTAAAAAACATCAGTTTCACGATTTCAGAATAGATACGAAATTCACAATCATAATTGTTGGCTTGGTATTGATTTCGGGAATTGTTTATTTTGTGAATAAGGATTTAGGAAATTATTTATTGTATAATTTGTCGGTTTTCGGAATTAGTTCGTACTTGTTGGGAGGAATTGCTTTGATGTTTTCATATTTGAAATCATTATCGACTCCTTTTAAGGTGTTGACTGTGTTGGTTTCTGTTACAATTCAACCATTTATTTATATTTTGGCATTCTTAGGGGCTTTGAATAGCTTTAAAGATTTGAGAAAGAAGGAAAACAATGAAAGAGCTTAAATATTCGCTGAAACATTTGATTGTACAAGCAGTTTTGTTGGTGATACTTTCTGCGATTTTGTTTTATTTTCAAAATATCATAGGAACTTTGGCCTTTATTGCTTCGGCTTTTATGATTGTGGATCAATACACATACATCAATAATAAGAATAAAAAGGTTGAGGAGAAGATTATTAATCTTAATAATGAGTTTACAGATATTACCAAAAATGCTGTATTCAAGGTTCCTTTTCCACTTTTGATTCTTAACGATAAGAATAAAATTAGCTGGTTTAACACTTATTTTAAGGATTTGGCTGATGATGAGATTGAGATTTTCAACAATGAAGTCGAAAAAATTCTGGATTTGAAGACTGTAAAAGACGATGAAGATAACTTGGATTATTATGAAACTCAGGTTGATGGCAAATACTACAGATTTTATCCTGTTACTATAAAAGATAGTGAAGACAAGGATTTGACTTTGCTTTATGGAATCGACAACACTGCTTTCATGGATGTTGTGACGCTTTTGGATGAAAAAAGACTGGGACTTGTCGATATTTTCATAGATAATTACGACGAAGCACGTAACAGCATCAAGGAAGAAGAAAGAACGAGAGTGTTCTCAGATGTTGAAAATATTTTGCAAGATTTTGCGAGAGAACACAATGCGTATATCAGAAAATACGAATCAGATAAGTTCTCAATGATTGTCGAAAAACACGAGCTTGAAAATATTATGCAACAAAAATTCTCTGTGTTGGATATGATTAAGGAAATCCAAAACACTAATAATGTTCCTGTTACTTTGAGTATTGGGGCATCAATTATTGGCGATAATCCTTATGAAATTCACGAGAAATCCAGATCTTGTTTGGATGTTGCATTGGGCCGTGGTGGTGACCAAGCAGTGGTTGACACAGGTGAATTAAAATATTTCGGTGGCAAGAACAAGGCCGTTGAAAAACGTAACAAGGTTAAGGCTAGAGTTGTGTCACATGCGTTGAAGCAACTTATAGTACAAAGCTCCAATGTGTTTATTATGGGACACAGAAATCCAGACATGGACTCTATTGGCTCGTCTCTTGGAATGTTGGAAGCGTGCAGGATTAACAACAAGGAATGCTACATTATTTTAAATGAGGTTGGCCCTCAAATCGAAAATATTTATAATGCAGTTCTTGAAGAAAAACCTGATTACAAGAAATATTTTGTGAAGAATGCATTTGCTAAGGAAAATTGCAACAGCAATAGTTTGGTGATTATTTGCGATAATCACAGAAGAAACTCTGTTGAATGCCAAGAAATTATGGATATTGCGAAAAATATCGTGGTCATCGATCACCACAGAAGAAGTTCCGATTATATTAAAGAAACGTCGTTGACTTATTTGGAACCTTACGCATCTAGTGCATCTGAAATGGTGACAGAAGTGTTATTCTATATGACAGAAAAACTAGAGATTCCAAAAATTGTTGCAGAAGCATTACTTGCAGGAATAACTGTGGATACGAAGAATTTCTTCTATCAAACAGGTGTTAGAACTTTTGAAGCGGCGTCTATCTTGAAAAGACAAGGTGCGGATAGTGTCAGGGTTAAGAAACTATTCAAGGATGATGAGAGAACTATCAAACTAAAATCTGACGTAATCGCTTCATCGAAAATGTATAAAGATAATATTGCCATCGGAAGATTGGAAGAAGAAGTGGACGAATCCATTTTGGTTGCGGCACAATCAGCAGATGATTTGCTCAACATTTTGGGAGTGGAAGCTTCGTTTGTGTTGGCGAAAATAAAGGATAAAATCCATGTTAGTGCGAGAAGTTTGGGCAAAATCTCCGTACAATTGATTTTGGAAAAAGTCGGGGGCGGAGGTCACCTTACAAGTGCGGGTGCGCAATTAGAATGCAGCATGGATGAAGCAGAAGAAAAGATAAAACAAGCAATTGATGAATATATCAAGGAGGATACGGATGAAAGTTATATTGACTAGTGATGTAGAAAAACTTGGAAAAGCTGGAGAAATGGTTAATGCAAAGACTGGTTTTGCGAGAAATTTTCTACTACCAAATAAATTAGCAGTACAAGCAACAAAAGAAAACATCAAAATTTGGGAAGAAAAACAAGCAGAATTAAGAGCGATTGAAAGAGAAAACATCAAAAACGCTAATGAATTAAAAGAAAAAATCGAAAACACAAAAGTTAAGATTATCGCCAAAACAGGTGAAGGTGACAGACTTTTCGGTTCAATCACTTCAATGGATATCGAAAAAGCATTGAAGGAGCAACACGGTTTGGATGTTGATAAGAAAAAAATTGAAATGAAAGACAACATCAAATCTTTGGGAACATTTAACGTTATAGTTAAGGTATACCCTGACATTAACGCTAACTTGGAAGTAATTGTAGACAAAGAATAATTTTAGAATACACGACAGAAAGGCGGTGAGGTAATGGAAAATCAACAAAATATTATGCCGTGCGATTTGGAAGCTGAGAGAAGTGTAATCGGTGCGATGATAATCGACGAGACAGCTGTGGATGATGCGGCAGAAATCGTGGAGCCGGTGGATTTTTATTCTACGAAGTACCAAGAAATCTACAAGGCGATTTTGCAAGTAATTGACGAGAAAAAGCCTGTAGATTATATTACATTGGAAGACAAATTAAAATCCAATAATATGTACGAAATTATCGGCGGGATTGATGAGCTTATAAGCATTTCGGAAGCTGTAGGAAGTGCTGTGAATGTAAAATACTATGCAGATATTATCAAAAGCAAGGCGATTATCAGAAATTTGATGCGCGTGTCACAAGATGTGATTGATATGTCCATTGCCAACAATTCCGTTGGCGAAGTTTTAGAATACGCTGAAAGCAATATTTTCAAAATCAGTCAGAACAGAAACCACCAAGATTTGGTTAAAATTCAAGAAATGTTGGAGCCAACTCTTGCAAAGATCGGCGAAATGAGTATGAGCCAAGGACAATTAACTGGCGTTACGACTGGGTTGATTGATTTGGATAGACAACTTTCAGGGCTTCAAAACTCAGATTTGATTTTACTTGCAGCGCGTCCTGCAATGGGTAAAACATCACTTGCACTTAACATTGCATACAAGGCGAGTGTCAAGCATCAAGTCGCGATTTTTTCTCTTGAAATGAGTAAGATGCAATTGACTCAGAGATTATTGTCCGCACTTAGTAACATTAATCTATCAGAACTTGTGTCTGGCAGAGTTACTGAGTGGACAAATCTCGGACAAGCAGCACAATTATTAGCAGAAACAAATATGCATGTCGATGATACTTCATCGATTTCATTGAATGAGCTTCGTTCCAAATGCAGAAAATTAAAAGCGCGTAGCGATTTGGATTTGGTGATTATAGATTATTTGCAACTTATGACTACCAATTCCAGAAGTGAGAACAGACAACAAGAAATCTCCACGATTTCAAGAGGACTCAAAGGATTGGCAAAGGAATTAAATTGTCCGATTCTAGCGTTGAGTCAGTTGTCACGTGCGCCTGACCAAAGACCGAACCACAGACCAGTAATGAGTGACCTTCGTGAATCTGGGGCTATCGAACAAGACGCGGATGTTGTGTTGATGTTGTATCGTGATGATTATTACGATCCCGAAACGGACAAGCCAAACATCGCAGAAATTATCGTTGCAAAACACAGAAATGGTCCAACGGGAACTGTGGATACTTTATTCGACAAGGAACACACGAAGTTTATGGATTTGGACAAACAAATGCCCGATGTAGGAGCGTTTGACAAATGATAACTACTGAGAGGTTAACGTTAGAAGATTTCACATTGGACGATGCATTTGAAATCGAGCAATGGGGAAAACACACAGACGAACGACTAATCGATTACAACTTGTCCGATTTGGACGATTTTGAAATAAAAATGTGGTATCGCCAAAAAAGAGAAATGAAAACGCAAAAATATTTTGCGATTAGGGATAAGTCCCGAAAATTGGTGGGATATGTGGGGCTGAAACAATACGACAAGTTCACCAAAACGGCGTTTTTGGGTATTGTTTTGGATCCAAATGAAATGGACAAATCATACGGCGAAGAATCCATAAAAGCTTTGATTAACATGGGATTTACAGTTTACGGGCTGGACAGGATTTTCTTGAATGTGAATAATTTCAACAGAAGAGCGATAAAATGTTACGAAAAATGTGGATTCAGGAAGTTTTGTAGTTACGAAGAAGTGTTCGAAAATCAAAGATTGGACACACATGATGAAGAATTCGATGAGTTTTTCATAGTAAAAGACGGGACAATTTTTTCGAAGAACACTACGATGGCGATTGATAATAAGAGGTGATTTTATGAAATATAGTGTAGAAAAATTTAAAATAGATTTGGGCGAAACACCTATTGAAAATATATTTTTGAATCAATATCTTCAAGTGGCCACAGGAAATCAACTAAAAGTGTATTTGTATGCCTACAAGCTTGCCAAGGATACCTCGGCGAATGTGGATATTTCAGACGAAAAAATCGCAAAGGCGTTGGATTTGACTGAAAGTGAAGTATCTGAGTGTTGGAATTATTGGCTGGATGAGGGAATTATCAAACGATACACTGACGCCGAAACGCAAACTAACCACACGGTTTTTTTGAGTTTGAGACAATTGTATCTTGGAATTACAAATCCCGAACCAGACGAATCTCAGAAGACTTACATTCCACAAAACAGTCAAGAAATCAAAGAAATGTTCAGAGATATCGAAGACATCAGAGATATGGAATTATCCAAATCAGAAATGGAAAGAATTTTGGAACACATTTCCACTTATCACCAAACACCAGAGTTGGTGGTGACGGCTTTTCATTATTGCACAACTAATCCGAATACGAAAAACAACACGAATTACGTTTTACAAGTTCTCAGAAATTGGAAGCTTGACGGTATCATGACGTTGGAACAATGGCAAGAAGAAAACAACAAAAAGCAACAAAGAAAAACCAAGAAGAGAACTTATTACAGACCGAAGGCTAACGATATTGAAAACAAGGCTACAAATATTAACTCAAAATTTTTGAACGATTTTATCAAGAAATCAAAAGAACAAAAGGATAAATAATAATGAGCTACGCAAAAGAAGCCAACAGAATATTGGAAGATTACAGAAATCAATCAAAAAAAGAATTGGATATGAGATTTGAGGAAGTTTTTCGAAATGTTCCAGAATATCAGGATTTGCTACAACATAGAAACGAGCTTGGATACGAATATTTGAAAAAAAGCATCGGTGGTGACAAGGAAGAATTAAAAAACTTGGAAGATGAAATCAAATCCACTGAAGAAAAAATGCACAAAATGCTCATACTAAGCGGATATCCAAGTGATTATTTGGAATTGAAGCATCACTGCGACAAGTGCGAAGATACTGGAGTTTACAACGGCAAAATGTGTTCTTGCAAGAAGACCATTATGGTCAACATTGCACGTGAGAAAAGTTCCCTTAACGAGCAAATGAAACAACAAAACTTTGATAGATTTAACATTAACGTGTTTGACACGAAAAAAGACAACTCACAAGGAATGTCCCAACGTGAAAACATGGAAGCAATCAGCGAGAATTTGAAATACTATTCCAAAAATTACACGAAAAACGCGAAGTCGCTGTTATTGTACGGACAAGTTGGAACTGGAAAAACATATTTGTTATCCTGCATGGCGAAAGAAATCATTGAAAACGGATATTCTGTGATTTATTTGTCCGCGATGCAATTGTTGAAGCAACTTTTTTCAATAAGATATCAGAATTTTAACGAAAAACCACAACCAGAAGTTGAGGATATTATCTACAACTGCGATGTGCTTATGATTGACGATTTGGGAACAGAAAATTCCACAGAAACCAATATCAGTTTATTGTTTGATCTGTTAAATTACAGAATTCAAAACCAAAAAACTACGATAATTTCAACAAATATTGACCTTGATGATTTGACAACACAATACGATCAGAGAATTTCATCGAGAATCAAGGGCGAGTTTATACCGATACAATTTTTCGGCAGGGATATAAGAGAAGAGAGGTTCAAAAACGGACTATGATTTATGTAACAGCTGAACAAATGAGACAAATCGACCATTACACGATAAATGAAATTGGAATTCCATCGATTGTGTTGATGGAAAACGCCAAAGCGCAAATCTCCAAACATATTTTGGACAAGAAATTTGCCAAAGCGTATGTGTTCGCATCTGTTGGAAACAACGGTGGAGATGGCTTGGCAGTTGCAAGAGACATTTACATCGCAGAAAAGTATGTGAAAGTGTATGTGATTGGGAAACTAGAAAAAGCGTCGACGGATTTTAAAATCAACTATGATATTTTGAAAAAATTGGACGTGGAGATTGAATTTGTAGACGAAAACACGAAATTCGACATCACAGAAAATGATTTGATAGTCGACAGCATTTTTGGAACGGGACTCAAAAGAGATATCGAAGGGATTTACAAAGATGTAATCGACATGATTAACGACACACAAGCATTTGTTGTGAGCGTGGACATGCCATCGGGACTGGATTCTGACGAAAACAAAATCCACAACGTAGCTGTCAAGGCTGACCTTCTAGTGACATTGCAATTACCGAAAAAATCGTTACAAGACTATGAGGGAGAATATGTTGTGGAAACAATAGGTATACCGGAGAAATCAATTAAACATGTATTAAATAACGCTTCGTAAGAGGCGTTTTTATTTTGGGAAAGGGAGTTAAGCATATTGCCTCGAACATCTAGCTTACGAAAACAAGCAAATTCTAAGCTTATGAAACTAGAATTGCAAGCACGCTTCGCTTACGCGGTGCAATTCTTTAACGTTTCATTTCGCTTGAATTTGTATTTGTTTTCTCCAGATGATATTCGACGCAATAAGGCTTAACTAAACTGCAAAGAGAAAACGCCTTACGAAGCTTGAGAAGTACATGTTTAATTGATAGAGAAAAAGAGGGAGAGAAGTAGAAAATAAAAGTTGCAAAACGCTTAATCGATTACGAAAATTGGGAAATTCTAATCTCGAAATCCTAAAATTTGAAGCTTGCTGTCGCTTACGCGGTCAAAATTTAGCCGGATTTCTTCGATTGAATTTACTGCAATTTTCTCCGTATGATACGCTTATTTGCAATCTTTTATTTGCTCACAAGTGAAAACACCTTACTAAGCTTTGCGCAACACATGTTTAATTGATAGAAAAAAGAGGGAGATGTGTGTGGAATTTTACGAAATTTTCAACTCAAAATATGGTAGCAATAAAAAGTAGAAACCGATTTGGATAGGAATTTGTTATAACCAAAAACTTCGTAATAGAGCGAATCGTTCGGAAAAAATTGTTCTAAATTCAAGCGAAATGGAACGTAAAAATCGCGCTGTTTGAGCGGTAGCGAGTTCGCGATTTTAGTTTCATGAGCGTTGAATTTACCAATTTTTGTAGTCAGATGAGCGATTTACGAGTTTTTGTGTTTTATGTGTGAGTGAGCAACCAAATCGGGTTTCTACTTTTTGCAACACAACATCACACAAATAGGTTTCTACTTTTTTGCAATTACTTTTTTGTAACAATCTAATTTGCAATAAATTTAATTATTTGGTAAAATTACTGTTGCCTAGTTAAAACTGAAATTTATTTCAGGACTTGTTTGAGAGCTCCAAGTATAAAAAAACAAGGCGTTATTTTTGAGTTCTCCTATATTTTATTAGGAGGTTTTTTTATTGAGAAAAACGAATACGAAATTGTTGACTACTATAGCGATTTGCATTGCAATCAACTGCCTTGGTGCTTTTATCGCTGTTAGTACGAAGGTTCCTTTGTTATTGGATCACATAGGATCTCTATTGGTGTGTATGTTATTTGGATGGAAATACGGTGTTGTGACTGCGCTTTTATCGTCTGTTATGAACCAAATTCTTTTCGATCCATTTGCGCTTCCATTTGCACCTACAGGTATGCTTATGGTGTTTATGGTTGGTATTTTATACGAAAAGGGATATTTCAAGAAATTGCACACTATTCCTGCACTTTTATTGGCTGTGCTTCCAGGCGCTATTTTGGGTGCTATTATTCAAGGTTATATTTTTGGTGGGGTTACAAGCTCAGGAAGTGATGTTATCGTACGATTTATGATTAACAAGGGAGTAAATCCAGCTGCGGCATCTTTTATCAATCAATATTTTATGGAATTTGTGGACAGACTTATTTCATTTAGTGTCGTGATGACTGCTGTTAAGAGGATTAAGCTTGAATCGATACGCTAAGATTGAGGAAAAATTAAAACGCGAGATTGTGCTATTAAAAGGCAGACCATGTTTTTGGGGCAAATGCACATTTTGCGATTACATTGAAGACAATACGGTGGATATGGATGATGCTGTTCGTGAAAATCGTGAGATTCTTCAAAATGTGACTGGTGAATTCGGTGTTTTGGAATGTATAAATTCGGGAAATGTGTTTGAACTTCCAGAACAGACGAAAATCGACATCAGAAATTTAATTCACGAAAAAAACATTCATACTTTGGTTTTCGAAGCGCATTATATTTTCAAGAATAGACTTCACGAAATCAGGGAATTTTTCGAATGCGAGGTTTTGTTTAAGACTGGAATTGAAACGTTCGATTACGATTTTAGAGAAAATGTCCTCAACAAAAACGCAAAATTCACTGATGTAAAAGATGTGTCCGATTATTTTGATTCGGCGTGTTTAATGGTTGGAATCAAGGGTCAAACTAAGCAAATGATTGAGCGCGATATCGAGATAGGCCTTTCTAATTTCAAATGGATTACTATTAATATTTTTATAAATAATTCTACGCCGATTAAAAGAGATGATGAGCTTGTGAAGTGGTTTTTGGAAAATCACTACGATTTGAAAGACCATCCGAAAGTCGAGATGCTAGTTGAAAACACTGATTTGGGAGTTGGTTAAACTTCCGTCAGTGTTTTTTTGTTGGGTTTTAATATATAATAAGTTTAATGAGATTGGAGGGGTTATGAAGGACAAATTATTTAAAATCTTACTTGTGGTTTTGAGTGTCGTATTTGTTGCATCTTGTTCGAAGAAAATGCCAGAATTGCCTGAAGAAAAAAAGGCGTATGTGGCAGATTATTTGAACGATGGGTTCAAGGGTGTGGACATTTCAAAAGACGGTAGGTTGGAAAAATCAGATGTCGACAAAATCGCGGCGAACTTCAACAAGCCGTACGATTATAATGGCGAAGAGGTTGTAAACTCTCTAGATACATTTTTCTACGGGGAGAGCTTCGCATCACCACAAGATATTACGCTTAAAAACTTCGTGGCGAATTTTCCAAGCAAAACGCTGGATCCAGAAAAGGACAAATCCAAGATAGATGAACTTAAAAAACAAAATCCAGATGCGCTCAAACAAACAAGAGAAAACGCTAAGATTTTGAAAGTTGACAAGGATTTGGTGGATGCTGTTTTATTGAAATACGCAAATATTTCATCAGATGATGTTACAAACAAAGAAAATGTCGTGTACTCTAAGGATGACAATTCGTATTATGTAATGGAAAATGATGAAGAATGGGCGTTTGAGCCAGTGGTGTGCAAAGCCAATTCCAAGGAAATTATCTTAGAAGATGATATAAAATCGGAACTTAAACTGGTACAAAAAGGTGGTAAGTTTTTTATAGAATCTTTTGAATTATCTCCTAATGCTTGTTGTGAATAAGGGATTATTGTGCTATAATGTAATAAAAGGTACTGTACAAAGCAAAGGGAGGCAGTTATGATTACTTTAGCATTTGTTATTTTGATAGTTATTCTATCAATAGTTTTCGCAGCTATTTTAGGAACATTTGGTTTAATATTGGGATTAGGCGGCGCAATTGTAGGAATTTTGGTAGCGATTGGAGCTGTTGCTTACTCATTCTTAAAAGTTTTCATTAAAATAGCGTTAGCAGTGTTGGTAATTAGATTTATTTACAGAAGATTTTTCGCAAAAGAAGAAGTATAAAGGAAGTGGAGTATGGATAACAAATATTTAAAATACATTTTGTACATATTCTTGGCTATTTTGGCTTTGAATATTTTGATGGGAATTATGGGAATAACTGTTAGTATTTTGAAATTCTTGATGAAAGTATTCTTGGTTTTAGTTGTAATAGGATATGTGGCAAAATTTTTCCAAAATGCAGACAAAGATATTTAACTAATAACACTGAGCAAATCTTGTGAGATGAGCTTGGTGTTTTTTGTTTACTAGTATGCTTAGAAATAGTGTTGCTTGGGTTTGAAATAGATATATAAATCAGATTAGCATTTTGTACGAATATCTGACTACAAAAACAAATAAATTCATCGCTTGTGGACCTAAAATCTCAAGCGCAAGCTTCGCTTTGGCGCGAGTGAGATTTTTTGACGGTTCACTTCGCTTGAATTTCTGATTGTTTTTTCCGTATGATGTTCTTAACAAAAACGCTAATCTTATTATGAATCTATGAACAAATTTCTAAATGCAAAATGCTAATTTGCAAATTAAATGCCAATCTGTATAAAAAAATCTAAAAAACGTTGTAATTACGCTATACATTGACACAACAAGATTGTTTGTGGTAAAATATACATTAATATAGTTGAATATTGCAGTTGATGAAGAAATAGTAATTATTGGAGTAATTCAGAGAGCTTATGTGTGGTGAGAATAAGTATACGAAGATAATGAATCTAACTTCTATGCGTTATTAGTTGAGAGAGCTTATGCTAATTAGGGTGGCAGTCGCGGAAACGTAATTTTCGTCCCTTGGTATGAGTTTTTTTATTGTTTTATAAGGAGAAAGTTATGTTAGATATTAAAAGAATTAGAAACAATCCAGAAGAAATTGTTGAGGCACTTAAAAAAAGAAGAGGAGAATATCCTATTCAAAAACTTTTGGATACTGATGAAAAAAGACGTGAAGTTATTCAAAAAGTAGAATCAATGAAGGCTGAACAAAACAAGCTTTCTAAACAAGTTCCACAAATGAAGAAAAACGGAGAAGATACTACAGAACTTTTCAAAAACTTGAAGAAGTTGTCTGATGATATCAAATCTATGGATGATGATTTGAAAAACATCGACGAAGAAATCAGAGAATATTTAATGGAAATCCCAAACACCCCTAACAAAGATGTTCCGGTTGGTTTGGATGATACTGAAAACTTGGAAATGAGAAAATGGGGAGAACCTCGTAAATTTGATTTTGATATAAAAGCTCACTGGGATTTGGGCGTTGATTTGGATATTTTGGATTTCGAAAGAGCAACTAAGATTTCCAAATCGAGATTTAGTGTATTCAAAGGAAAAGGCGCAAGACTTGAAAGAGCTTTGATGAATTTCATGGTTGATCTTCATACTGACAAGCAAGGCTACACTGAAATGAATACTCCAGTGCTTATGAGTCCAAGTGCGATGATGGGTACAGGTCAAATTCCAAAATTCAAAGAAGATATGTTTTATTGCGAAAAAGACGATATGTATCTTGCTCCTACTGCAGAAGTTCCTGTAACTAACTTATTGGGTGGAGAAATTTTGGAACAAGGAAGTTTGCCAATTTATTACACAGCGTTTACTCAATGTTTCAGAAGAGAAGCTGGAAGTGCTGGACGTGACACGAGAGGTTTGATTAGAAATCACCAATTTGAAAAAGTTGAAATGGTAAAATTCGTTGAACCTTCTACAAGTTATGACGAATTAGAAAAACTTACAAATAACGCAGAAGAAATCTTGCAATTATTGGAAATTCCATACAGAGTTGTTAGACTTTGTTCTGGGGATTTGGGATTCTCATCAGCAATGACTTACGACATTGAAGTGTGGATGCCAAGTTATAATAGATACGTTGAAATCTCAAGCTGTTCTAACTTTGAAGATTTCCAAGCAAGACGTGCAAATATTAGATATCGTGACGAAAATAATAAGCCACAATACGTTCACACATTAAACGGTTCAGGACTTGCTATTGGACGTTGCTTTGCAGCTGTAATCGAAAACTATCAACAAGCTGACGGAAGTATAAAAATTCCTGAAGTGCTACAAAAATACACAGGATTTGATATAATAGACTAGTAAACTAAAATTAAGATAGGAAAAGAAATGAAGGCTTATATAATCGCTAGAGGATATCCGACGGATAAATACAAAATGAACGGAATATTTGAATTGGATCAAGCAATTGCACTAGCCAAAAAAGGCGTCGAAGTTGTGTTGATTGCACTTGATTTCAGATCACTTAGACGTTTTCGCAAATATAAAAGTGAATATTTTATAAAAGACAATGTCAAAGTGTATTCCTTTCATTTTCCGATTGGAAGATATATCTTCAAAAGCCTTTATGACTTTTCTTATTTGGTACTTAGACATTTCTACAAAAAAGTGGAGGAAATCGAAGGAAGACCGGATGTAATTCACACTTATTTTACAGACCAGGGATATTATACATCCAAACTTGCAAAAGAGTTGAACATTCCATTCGTACTTACAGAATGCAATTCCGTTGTAAACCAAGACACTATCAAACCTTCTTACAGAAGAATCGCAGAAGAAACATACGACAGAACAGACGGACTTATAACTGTAAGCCCCAAATTCAAAGAGAAAATCAAAGAAGAATTTGGAAAAGATTCTACAGAAATTGCAATTATTCCAAACCTTACGATTTTCAAAAACAATGAGAATTTCAAAAGGGGAGATATCTTCAACATAGTTTCCACTGGAAATGTAATAACGACAAAAGGTCCGAAAGAATTAATCGAGGCGTTTAACATTGCTTTTTCAAACGATAAAAATGTGAAGCTTACGATTTACGGGGACGGATTTTTGAGAAAACCGCTACTTAAAATGGTAGAAGAGTTGAATTTGACAGACCAAGTATTTCTTCCTGGACTTACTAAAAGAGAAAAAATCGTTGAAGGCTACAATAATGCGGATATGTTTTGTTTGTATTCGTATTCAGAAACTTTTGGGTTGGCGTATTTGGAGGCATTGTCCGCAGGTCTTCCTGTGGTCGCAAGTAAATGCGGTGGGCCAGAACATTTAATAAATGAAGAAAATGGAATATTGGTTGATAGATTTAACGTTGAGAAATTAGCCGAAGCGTTAAGATATATGCACGACAATATTGAAAAATACGACAGAGAGAAAATATCACACGATATCAAAAAAGTATATTCCGAAGAAAATATTACAGATGATGTAATAAAAGTGTACGAAGAAGTTATATCGAAAAGATGAGGTGAGAAATGAAGAGTATTAAAAAAATAATACCCTTAATGTTAATACTTGCTATTGTATTTCAACCTGCATTATCTAAAGCGGACTCGAAGTTGGGATTTGAAGACAAAGTAAACTCGTATTATACAATTGAACAGGATTATTCCCAAGAGTTGTTGAATTACAACGAAAACAAACCTTTTGCTATAGCGTCCTTAACTAAAATAATGACTTATGTTTTGGTTATGGAAGACATCAACGCAAACAAATACAAGCTCGACGATAAAATCAAAATCCAAACACAATACAATAAGCCTGAAGCGAGTACTATACAACTTAAAAAAGGCGAAGAATTAACTGTAAATGATTTGATAAGAGGAATGATGATAGTCAGTGGGAATGATGCCGCAGACGAATTAGCTGTGAAATCAGAAGGATCTGTGGGGAAATTTGTCGAAAGAATGAACAAAAAAGCAGCCGAATTGGAATTGGAATCTGCGAAGTTTTATTCTGCATCAGGTTATCCTGAAAACGACAAGGAAAATTTGATGAGCGCAAAAGATTTGGCAAAATTAACCACATATACAATCAACAATTACCCACAAGTTTTAAATTACACAAAAACACAAAAACTTGTAATGCCGACTAGAAAATACGAAGGCGTGACTACAGTTCCATTTTTAGGCAAAATAGAAGGTGTCGACGGATTTAAAACAGGAACAACTGAAAAAGCAGGATACTGTTTGATAACTACGATGAGTTTGAAGCCAAACGATCCTAAAAACAAAGTAGTATCTGTTTTGATGGGAGCTCCCACAAAATATGATAGAAATACTTACCAAAAAATAATACTGGAATACGTCAGAAATTCATTTGAACCAATGAATATATTAAACAGCGAAAAGCCAATCGAAACGAAATCAGTAAACAGCGTTGTGGACAAAAACGTTGAGATTTATCCGACAGAAGACGTATCCATTTTGTATAATACAAAAACTGGTCTGCAACAAAAAGTCGACATCAAAAAAGATTTGAAAGCTCCTTTGAAAAAAGGACAAATCGTAGGAAAAGTTGTAATCGATACTGGAAAAGGCGACAAAAGAGAAGTAAGCCTCGTTGTCAAAAAACCTTACGAAAAAGCAGACACATTAACCAGAATAAAAAGAAGCGCCAAATACACTTACGAGTTGTTGGAAGCACTTCTTGCATCATAAGCCGATTTGAGTCGGTTTTATGTGCTTCCATAATTAAGCTGGATATAATACCCCCCTCCTAAGGGGGCATCCCCGGTTCGAATCCGGGTGGGAGTACCATATAAAAAGCCTAGAATTTACACGTTCTAGGCTTATTTTTATTTTATTAAATTTTACAGATAGTACTCGCAATTCTTTAAGGTTCTTGACAAAGGGCAACAAAAGGGAAACAAAAGGGCAACAAATACAAAAAGCATCACTACTGAATTTTTTCGAATTCACATTGTTGCAATCACACTGATTATTTCAAAAAAATCAAGTGTAAATACAACAATTATTCTTAGTTATTGTAAATTTTGTTTTTTTCTGGTAAATATTTCCAATATCTTTTCGGCATATTATTCTGCATAAGTTTGAGGTTTTGGCGTTCTTTTATCCCGACTGAATTGTAGAATTCTATCCAGCAATCTTCAAACATTTTCTCTTCATCAGATTCTTCTTTGAAGATTTCTTGTACATCGTAAAATGCCAAATCATTGTCCACATATATTGCACACTTATTTCTTTTTTTGTCGTAAATCACAAACTTTTCATTTCTCAATCTGTTTTTGAAATGATATGTGAGTAATTCTAAAATGTCGTTGTTAGGTTCGAATTCTGCGAACAAGAAATTGTCTTGGATTTCTTTGAATCTAAGAAGTCCTTTGTATGCGTGAAGTTCTCTTGTGGAATATTTGCACAGGCTGTTGAATTGGACAGCGATTTTGTCAGAAGAGTTGATGAAGTTGTAGCCGTATTTGTACATATTTTTGATTGTCTTAGCGATAATGGTCGATTTGTCGGGATTTTCTGAGACGAATGCGTAGTTGATGCTACGATAAAAGTTGAATCCGAATTTGTCTATTATCGATTTTTTCACACGTGATGATTTGTCAGTATTTGTTTCAACGTATATGTCATCATTCAAAAAATCCAATTGCTCTGATTTCACAACGATAATTGAATTTTCAATGTGTCGGTACTGTTCAAAAATCACCGTGAACAAGCCATCTAAGCTGTTATCATAACTGTATCTCATATTTACTCCAAAAAACTAAGTTGTGTTACATTTTTTCTTTCTTGTATTCTCAAAATGTCCAGCAAATCGTCTTTTGTGCTGTATTTTTGTCCGCGGTATACTCCGTTTACAAGTATGAAGTTCTTCGCTTTTTTCAGTGAGATTTTAAGAGAGATCAAATCGTCGTAGTTGAGATTGGCAAATTTTCTCGCATTTATTATTCTCATCGCATATGTTGGACCGAATCCTGGAACACGCAGAAGTTCTTCATAAGATGCGCGATTTATTTCTATTGGAAAGTTACCTACATTTTGCACTGCCCAGAATGCTTTGGGATCTAATGTCAAATCAAAAAACGGATTTTGTTCGTTCAAAATTTCGTTTGATTTGAATTTGTAAAATCTCATCAGCCAATCTGCTTGATACAACCTATGTTCACGTAGCATGGGAACTTTTTTGATTCCGTCTGTGTATTTCGATTTAATTACAGGGACAAATCCCGAATAGAAAACTCTTTTGAGCTTGTAATCTTCATAAAGGCTACTTGCCTTGTTGATAATTGTAAGATCCGATTCTCTTCCTGCACCGACAATCATTTGAGTGGATTGACCAGCTGGTAAGAACAAAGGCGTTTTTCTGATTGTTTTCCTGTCGATTTTGTACTGAGTGATGGATTCGTTGATAAAATCCATCGGTTTTTCAATGGACTCATAAGTTTTTTGTGGAGCAAGCATCTTCAAGCTTGACTTCGTTGGAAGTTCTATGTTGATACTCATACGATCAATAAGCTTTCCAAGTCTTTCGATTAATTCTTCACTTGCACCAGGGATTGCCTTCATGTGAATGTATCCGTTGAATTTTTTCTCATTACGAAGAATTTCCGCCACTCTAATAAGTTGCATCATCGTGTGGTCGGGACTTTTTACAACTCCACTTGACAGGAATAATCCTTCGATGTAATTTCTTTTGTAAAAATTTATAGTCAAATCAGCCACTTCTTCTGGGGTAAATTCTGCTCTTTCGACGTTGTTTTCTTTTCTGTTGATGCAGTATTCACAACTGTAAATGCATTTGTTAGTCAGCAAAATCTTAAGTAGCGAAATGCATCTTCCGTCTTCAGACCAACTGTGACATATTCCAGAATTGTGTGCCGCGCCAATTCCATTCGCAGTGTTTTTTCTATTGGAACCACTTGAAGAACAACTCACATCGTACTTGGCAGCGTCTGATAATATTGATAATTTGCGTTTTAATTCCATAATATCACCTATTCGTATTTTATAATAAAACAAATATTCGCACAAGTTTGTTTTTCTAGAAAAAATTGTTGTTAATCGAACAAAATTGTGGTAGAATTGTAAGAACTAATAAAATTTTAAAATATTTATACAGAGGTAATCATGAAAAATAAGAAACTAATATTCGTTAGTGGATTCGCACTATTTTCGATGTTTTTTGGAGCGGGGAATTTGATATTTCCACCGTTCTTGGGTAACAAAGTAGGAGATCAGTATTGGATTGCAACATTAGGATTTTTGCTAAGCGCAGTGGGACTGGTTTTCTTGGGATTACTCGCAGCGACAAAAAGTGGAGGAACAATCGAAAAAATCGGCAACACTATAAGTCCACGATTTTCACTAATATTTTCAACAATAATTATGCTTGCGATAGGACCTGGACTTGCAATTCCTAGAACTGCAGCGACAACAGTAGAAATAATTCAAAAAGGATTTTTCAAGGGTGCAAATTCGGTTTTGCTCACGGTAATATTTTTTATTTGTGTGTATTTATTCGTTAGAAAGCCAAGCAGCATAATAGATAATTTGGGAAAAATTTTGACGCCGTTGTTGATTGCAACTCTTGTCGTGATTATTTTCAAAGGAATAATATCTCCAGTTGCAACGCCTGTGAATACATATCAAATTCAAGTCTTCCAATCAAGCTTTGAAGAAGGATATCAAACAATGGATGCGTTGGCATCATTAGTCTTTGCAATCGTAGTTACCAAAGGTTTTATGGAAAACGGAATTACAGATGACAAAACAATCAAAGAATACACGATAAAATCGTCAATCATAGCAGCTATAGGACTTTGCTTCGTTTACGGAGGATTGATTTACATCGGAGCTGCCACATCCAAGTTCAATCTAGGAAATGTCGAAAGAGTTGATTTGTTGTTGTACATTTGCTACCAACATTTGGGAATTTTGGGAAAAGTTTTGATCTGCATCGCCATGGCATTGGCGTGTCTCACAACTGCAATCGGACTTACGACAACAGTCGGACAATTCTTCAGTGATATGCTAAAAGAGAAAACAAACGGAGTTATCTCATATGATTTAATCATAATAATTTCCACAGTTTTCAGTGCATTCTTCGCAGTAGTAGGCGTCGAAAAAATCTTGAAAATCTCAGCACCATTTTTGACAGCGATATATCCTGTCGCAATAGTTTTGATTTTCTTGAATTTGTTCAAACAAAATACATTTTCACGAAACGTAAAATTAGGATCAATAATAGGGGTGTCAATTTACGCGGTTATAGTATTACTAAACGGATTCAAATTGGATTTCGGTTTGTTGAAAGCCATCGAATCAGTATTTCCAATGCAAGTCAAAAGTTTTATTTGGATAATCCCAGCAGTCATCGGTGGATTAATAGGAAAAATAAAAAAATAAATTGTAACTATTATGTAATACGATATATCGTGCAATGTATGGTATAATATATTCGAGGTGAGTAAATGATTAAAAAATTGTTGAACTTGAAGAACGATATACCTACATTGTGGTATGCTTTTTTTAACAAACAAATACCATTATTATCGAAAATCGTATTGGCATTGTCTATACTTTATGTAGTAAGCCCAGTGGATTTCGTGCCAGATTTCGTAGCAGGACTTGGAATATTAGATGATTTATTAGTAGCACCATCATTAATGATGGTCGCAAAGAAATTCATCCCAGAAGAAATCATAGACACCAGCGAACAAAAAGCAGAACAATTAAACTCCAAACTAAAAATAGTTGGAATTGTCGTAGGAGTGGGGATACTTTTGTTGATAAGCTTTTTGATTTACAAAAATGTGGGGAAATAGTTATTGAAATTTTAAATAAATAAAGCGCAAATTGAAACAAAAATATATTTTTAATTTACGAAAAGCTGCAGATATTCATTATCTGTGGTTTTTTTTCATGTGTGTAAGTAAGAAAAACGATAAATTTATGTAAAATATTAAGGAATATTTATTGTAATTTTAAATAAATGACGGAAAATACATTGGAAAATCCAAGAAAAATAGGAAGTTAATTTATAAATATAAGTAAAATTCTGAATTTAGTGGCAATAATTTCAATTTTAGGTATTTTAATAAAATAGAAATGATAAATAATTTATAGGCTAGATTTATAAATGATTTTATGAAAAGATGACAAATCATTGAAACGTGATAGACTAGATAAGTAAATTTATGAGATAGAAAAATATTTATCAAGCAGGTGCTAAATGAGTTATATTACTGTAGAAAATTTGGGATTTTCTTACGAGAATAATTCTAGGAAGATTTTGGAAGGATTAAATTTAGAGGTTGATTCTGGAGAATTTGTGTGCATTTTGGGAAAATCAGGATGTGGCAAGAGTACTCTTCTTAGACTTTTATCTGGTTTGGAGATGCCTACATATGGATCTATAAAATTAAATGACACAGAAATCAAAGAGGCAGGACTTGATAGGGCTGTAGTATTTCAAGATTATGGATTATTTCCATGGTTTAGTGCTGGTGATAATATCTCGTTGGCATTGAAACAAAAATATCCAGACAAATCAAAGTCTGAAATCAAAAACATGGCAATGGAAGCTTTGAAAAGTGTTGGCTTGGAAGAAGATATTTACTACAAACTTCCTAAGGAGCTTTCAGGTGGTATGCAACAAAGGTGTGCGATTGCACAAGCTTTTTCGCTGGATTCTCCAGTGCTTTTGATGGATGAACCATTTGGAGCTATTGATGCTGTTACTAGGGCGAATCTTCAGGATTTAATTATTAATCTATATAATAATGAAGATCAGAAGAAAACAGTGTTTTTTGTAACGCATGATGTTGACGAGGCTATTTTGTTGGCAAACAGAATTGTCGTTTTGGGACAATCTCCCAGCAAGATTATTTTTGATTTGAAGTTGGATAAGTCTACTGTTATGACTAGGGAAAATCAATTCAACGATAAGAAAACTATTGAGCTTAGAAATCTTTTGATTAAAAAGATTAATGAGGATATTTCAAATAAATTATAGTAGACTATTGATTTAGTTTATTTAAATAAAATTTTATGGGGGTACTTATGAAAAAGAAATTATTGATTGTAATGAGTCTTATTTGTTGCTTAGTATTTGCTTCATGTTCTAATAACAACGATAAAAAAGACAATGAAACACAAAATAAGACAGAAGAAAAGAAGGAAGAAACTTCAAAGGATTCTTCTTCTAATGATAAGAAGGAAGAAACTGTAGTTAAATGGAATTACGGAACAAGTGGTAATGTATTGGTAACTATTGCTGAACAAAAAGGTTTCTTTAAAGACGAAGGAATCAAAATAGAACCTGTATTTGCTACAGAAAACGCAGATGCGTTATCTCTTTTAGCATCAGACAAGGTTGATGTTGTATCAAACGCCGGTACTTCAAATCCACTTCAACAAATTTCAGCTGGTGTAGATTTGACAATTTTTGGTGGTCATATGTTAAATGGTGCAATGCCTGTTATCGCTAAAAAAGGAACTAAATGGAATGGAATTACTGATTTAGTTGGTAAGAAAGCAGCAATTAACCCACAATACTACGCATTTACTGGTGCATTGATGGATGCAGGTGTTAAAGATCCATTGAAGGAAGTTGATTGGGTACAAATCACAAAATACAACGATGCAATGGCAGCTGTTGTCAGAGGAGATGTTGATTACGCACTTTTAGGAACTCAACAAAACCAAGCAGTTAAAAATATGAAAGACATTGAAGTGGTTACTTATCAAAGTGATGTAATGCCTAACTATTCTTGTTGTAGATTGGTAGCTAAGACAAAATACATCAACGAAAATCCAGACACTGTTAAGGCTATTTTAAGAGCTTTAATCAGAGCACAACAATATTATGAAAGCAACAAACAAGAAGCTGTTCATATGTTAGCAAAACAAATCAAAGCTGACGATGCATTCGTAGCAGCTTACATGCTTGACGAACACTACGATGTTCATATTGACCCATTGAAAAAAGGTGTTATTAGAGCTTGGGATATTTTGGACAAGACTAATTTCTTAGATGCAAAAGCAAAAACAATTAACATTGAAGACAAAATCAATACAGATTTGTACAAACAAGCTTTAGAAGAAACTAAAGAAAAATACGGAAAAGAAGATCCTAAATTCTACGAAAGCTTAGAAAAATTCTTTGAAGAAAACGACAAATAGAGGTTTGTTTTGGATAAGGTAAAGGAGTTTATTCGAAAATATTGGATTACTGTGTTGATTTTCGTGTCATTAATAGTTGTGTATATATTTTTGACAGACAATCACATGGTCAATCCATACCTTTTTCCGAGTAAAGAATCAATAGCTCAAGCATTTCACGAAGACAAATCAGTTTTGTTGATTAATATGTTTTCATCATTCGGGTTAATGATTCCATCCATAGTTTTATCATTGATAATTGCGATAGGATTGGGAACATTATTGGGAATGAGCGAAAGATTGAGAGAAATTTTACATCCCGTAATTTATGCTTTTAGTGTTATTCCATCGATTTTATTGTCACCATTTGTGTTGATGTTAGCGCCAAATTTGTGGTCTGCTTCATTGTTTTTGATAATTTATGGAACGGTGTGGACTACGATTTTTGCGACGATCACTGGAATAATGACAATTGACAAAAGATATTTGGACAAGGCGAAGACATTAGAAATCAAAGGATTTGATAAACTTGTAAAAGTTATCCTTCCAGCGGCGAGTCCTTCAATATTAGCAGGATTTGTAAGTTCGTTGAGAAGTACATTTGTAATGTTGGTTTACGCAGAAATGTACGGCTCCAAATACGGAATGGGATTTTTCGTAAAAAAATACACTGATTTTGGATTGTTTAATCATGCTTGGGTAGGATTTATATTTTTGGTTATAGTTTTAGTTGTTGTAATGCAAATATTTGAACTAATCAAAAAAAGAATTCTAAGCTGGACAATTTAAATCAAAGCGCGCTGTGTGGCGTGCTTTTTTTATGGTATGATAGTTTTGAGGTGAGATATGGAAAAGTTTAATGTGAATAAAGACGATATGATAATTTTGTTGATTGATTTGCAAGAAAAATTGGTGCCTGTTCTTCACGACAATGAATACGTGCTTAATCACACGAAGGCTGTGTTGGAGATGGCAAGAATTTACGATATTCCTGTGATTACAACACGCCAATATCCGAAAGGACTTGGAGATACTGTAGAATGTTTGAAAGAATACGAAACGAAGGTATTCGACAAGGTTGATTTTACTGCAAAGCTTGATGATGTTATGAATGAAATCGAAAAAACTGGAAGGAAACAAATCGTGGTTGTCGGAGCGGAAACTCACATTTGTGTCTACCAAACGATACGTGATTTGATTGACGAATATAAAATGATTGTGCTTGAAGATTGCGTTACAAGTAGACGTGTTGAAAATAAAATGAATGCTATCCAAAATTTTAGAGAGATGGACTGTTTGGTAATCAATTCTGAAACGTTGATTTTCGATATTTTGAAAAGGGCGGGAAGTCCTGAATTTAAAACTTTGTCCAAAATAATCAAATAAAAAAATAAATCCAACTTTACTTACTGAAAAGCAAAGTTGGATTTTTTTTATCCTAACAATAAATACAAGAAATGTGCGCTGATTCCAGCTGCTACTCCTCCTATCGTGTGAGACAGAATTGCTTTTGGTGCGAGTTTTCTGGCGTTTAATGTGTCCATCATTCCAACATGTGTGGACAAATATCCTGACCAGCACATTCCAAGGGCTGTGAAAACTGCTATATCATTTCCAGTGATTAAATTTTTCTCCAATAATTTTGGAACGAGTCCAAGCGCTGCTCCGACACTCCCCAAAGCTGTAAGTGGAAATGCAATGCATTCTGATGAGGTGAACCCAAACAATGGTTTCAAAATAGGGTTTAGCAATGCTCCAAGTTTTGGAATCAAACCGACTCCTTCGTAGGCTGCTCCAGTGTAGATTACGGTTCCATTTTCAACAGTACCTGTCGATGTGAGTATCATAACCAACGTACAAATTACAACAACTCCAGGAATAATGTCCATCCCAGCTTGTACACCAGATTTTCCACCCTCAAGCATTGAATTCAAAACTCTCTCCATCAAAGTCAAATCTTCTTTTTTATCTAAGATTTGTTCTTCTTCAAATTCCACTTGTTCATCAGTATCGGCGTAGTATTTTTTCGTGAAATGCATCATAATTCTTACGGAAACCACAGAACCTACGACTGCTCCCAAAACTCCAAGGGATGCCGCCTTGAAAAATTCCGTACCATTTCCAAGTGAAGACATAAAAGTCCACACGATAAATCCCATTCCGAACGATGTTCCCAAATTGCACAACGTAGGAAGCTGATAATTCTTGAAATATTTGGCAAATCCTTTGTCCTTTGCAAGTCCAATGATTGCCGGATTATCCGACAAGAACGTCGTCAATATACCAAGCGCCGAAGCTCCAGGCAAATTGTAAAGTGGTTTCATTATAGGGCTGATGATTTTGTTGATCAGTGCAATAACTCCAAATTCGCTTAAAAGCTTGGATAACGCACCTGTTAAAACTGCGATTGCCATTATGAAAAACACAGTGTTAAGCAGCAAATCGTGCGCCGTTTTCATCAAAGTATTAAACATATTGCCAAGACCCATAACTTTTGCAATGTAGCCGAAAAGCCCGAAAACGACAGCGATTGTCACAAAAGATTCCAGTGAAATTTCACTTTGTTTTTTAGTTTTTTTCATAAAATTCTCCATTAAAAGTATAATATATAATTCTAATGTATTTCAGCTTAAAATTCAAACTATAACACGACATCTCTAATAAAGCTAATCAACAACAAATGTGCTGGATAGAAAATGTAGAATGCCCATTTGTTGATGTTGCCTTTTTTGCCGTTGTAAAAGTGAATGATGGGAATCGACAGATACACGAACAAATACATATACGCTTCGAAAAAATACCCGAACAATATCGCTATGTAAGTGTTTCTTCTGGAAGATGAGCCCAAATACAACAAAAACACCGCTAAAATTCCAAGCATAGAATAATCTGTGTGGTAGTAATTGGCAATTACACAGAATATGGCTACGGAAATTAATTTTAAAATCGCCTTCACGAAATTTGATTGGTCGAACTTATCGATTTTTTCAACGATAAATATAAGACACGCAGAAAGTGCCAACGTGAAGAATACATTTTGGTGATAAAAATCGAACATTTCACCACTAATTGCCAAATCAAAAGGAATTTCCGAAATAATCGCAAAGGAAAACAACCTTACTATGTATTTTTCTACGCTTCTAGTTAGAAACATTCCATTAACGATTAAAAATGCGAAAATAGGAAATGCAATCCTTCCAATAAAAAGCATTAACGCTCCTACTGTGACTCTCCAGTCAGATGATGTGAGTGTCATCGTAGGATAAATGTTGAATTTTTGAAGCATATTGCATTGCACAATGTGACTGATAAGCATGGATATACAGGCGATTACTTTAAGTCCAGAACTTGATATTCCATTGTCTCTGTGCCAAATATCCAAATAATGTTTCCTTTGAGTTTCGTTTAAAAGTTGCATGATAATCTCCTTGAATTTGTTACAACTATTTTATCACAAATAAAGCACATTATTATCTGATATAATTATAATAGGTGATAGTATGAAAATGATGATTTTTGAGAACAAAGTAGACGAGAATAATTTGTTCGAAAATGAAATGGATAATAGAAATTCTGTGATGTTGTCATTTTTCTTGGAGAAATTAAAAACAAAGAATGTCGTTGTCGACAGGTTTAAATTAAACAAGAATCCCGATATGTTCGAACAACAGGGGATTGCACAGAAAATTGATGACGGGATGAAACTTCCAATCACAGTTGTAGATGGAAAAGTTGTGCTTTCGGGAAGATATCCAAAAAGCTACGAAATATTGGATTTCCTTCACATCGACAGAAATATTTTCAATCAAGCTTATGTCAACGATAAGCGTAAATTCTGATAAGATTTGTTCCTAAGTTTTAGGAAAACAAAAAAACCTGTGACAATCACAGGTTTACATAATTTATTGAATCTATTTTATTGAATCCAAAAACATTTTGACAATTTCGTGTCCTTGAGCCAAAGTATCCAACGCCATTTCGGGATGGTATTGCACTCCCAAGAAGAACTTCTTGTCCTTAACGTATGCCGCTTCCACTATATCATCAGAAGATTTTTGTAACACATCAAGATTTTCTGCAACATCTTTGATAGCTTGATGATGAAGGCTATTCACATAAAATCTGTCGCCAAATTTTTCTTTGAACATTCCGTAATTTGTAACCTCGTGAACCAAATCATTGTAAGGTTTGTCTTGAGAGTGAATGATGGAGATGTTCTTTTGTTTTTTCAAATCCTGATACAAAGTTCCGCCCAAATACACATTCATTATTTGCAATCCACGACAAATTCCCAAAGTGGGAATGTCCTTTTTGTAGCAAATATCCATCAGATTAAATTCCAATTCATCGCGTACATTTGATGAAATTCCACATTCCAAAATCTTGTCTTCATTGTAATATGATGGAGCCACATCAAGTCCTCCTGTAAACACGATTCCGTCCAACCTGTCGACGATTTCTTCTAAGAATTTCCTATCGGAATTGAACGGAAGAATCACTGTGTAAGCTCCGTTTCTTTCGATAAGTTCAATGTATTTTCTAAGCATAAAAAGTCTGTTTTCTGCCACGTTATAAAGTGGTGTAAGTCCTATTATTTTCATATTTCCTCCAATTATATTTCAATATTATTATATCAAAGATAAAACAAAAATACATTTTTTGATTAAATCAACAAAAGTGCTATAATATTATTATATTTGGAGAAATATCGAAGTGGTCATAACGGGGCGCACTCGAAATGCGTTTGGGATTATTTCCCACGTGGGTTCGAATCCCACTTTCTCCGCCAAAACAAAGACAGATAGCTGTAATTAGCTATCTGTTTTTTAATTGGTACTTAAAAAGTACTATTTATTGTGCTGTTATTGTGTTCTTTTTCAAGAACGAAAGTTTTGTCTCGCTGACAAGAATCGCTGCGAATATGAATACAAAACCGATTACTGAGAAAACTGTCAATGATTCGATTCCGATAAGTACAGGAATTAAAATTCCAAATATTGACTCGAATCCCAAAATAATTGCAGCAGTGGATGGGTTTGTGTATTTTTGTCCGATGTTTTGAAGTAATAGTGCAACGGCAGTACACATTACAGCTAAGTACAATAATTCCATCACAGATCTTGAAGTTACGACAAGATTTGAATTGTCTTCTACTACAATTGTAGTTATCCAAGACAACACAGCCGCCATTATAAATTGCAATATCGTCATGACGATAGGGTCACGGTCTCTTGCAAGGGCGCTTACTGCGATGATGTGCGATGCGAATAACAATCCGCTAAGTAAAGCTAGTAAATCTCCAAGCCATGCTAATGGATTATCCACGTGAGCGCTTGATCCTGAAAGTGATATGAAAAATATTCCCGTTATACACAAAGCCGCCGCCGACAAATTGTATCGGTCTGGTCTTTGCTTGAATACAATCCAACCCAAAAACGGCACGATTACGCAATAAGATGCAGATAAGAATCCACTTCTACCAGGATCTGCGAATTTTACCCCCAATGTTTGTGATGAATACGCCATGAACAAAAATATTCCTATCAAAAGTCCGTTTTTTATGTCGTCATATTTTGCTTGGCGAAGTCTCTTCCAGAAAATAATCGATAATAAAATGGCTGCCAACGTAAATCTTATCGCCAAGATAAAGTTGGGATTGAATGTTTTGGAAGATTGCTTAACTACAGTCAAAGAGCTTCCCCAAAGGATAGCTACTATTAATAACGCTAATTTAGCAAGTAAATTTGCTTTCTTTTTATCCATTTTTTCCTCCTCTTATTTAATTTCAGATATATTATCCCAGTTTTCGTATGATTTGTAAACACCTAAAAAGCCCAATAAATTAATTCGCACACAAAAAAAGGAGGAACAGTGTCCTCCTTGTGATTTTTCGATTTATACGAACGGAATATATTGTGAATATCCTTCTTCTTCCATTTTTTCTAATGGGACAAATCTCAAACTTGCGCCGTTGATGCAATACCTAAGACCGCCTTTTTCACTAGGACCATCGTCGAACACATGACCAAGATGACTGTCAGCGTGTTTACTTCTAACTTCAGTTCTAACTCTGGATAATTTGTGATCATCAGAATAATTTACAGAACTTGACGTAATAGTTTTCGTAAATGATGGCCAACCACAACCCGCATCGTATTTGTCCTTAGAAGAAAATAACGGCTCACCACTTACGATGTCGACATAGATTCCTCTTTCATCAAAATCATTGAAGCTTGATGTGTGAGGGCGTTCAGTCGCTTCGTTTTGAGTAACTCTGTAACTCACATCGGATAGATTTTGTTTCAATTCTTCATCGGACATTTTCTTGTATTCAGTCGTATCCAAATCCTCATCAAAAGCATTCAGATTGATGTGACAATATCCACCAGGATTTTTGTCCAAATAATCTTGGTGATAATCTTCTGCTAATACAAAATTTTCTAATCTTTCAACCAAAACAGTTAGCTTTTCATCGTATTTTGATTGAATGTAATTCACAACAGAATTGATTATTTCCAAATCTTTTTCATCTTCGTAGAAAATTCCAGTTCTGTATTGTTCGCCAACATCGTTTCCTTGCTTATTCACAGAAATTGGATTGATAATTCTGAAATAATGAAGTAAAATTTCAGCCAAATCCAACCTGTTTTTATCATAGACAATTCTCACCGTCTCTGCGTGATGAGTTTGTTTAACTTTTCTGTAGTCGGTGTCTGTTCCTTCGCCATTTGCATAGCCTGTGTCAGTGTCTATTACACCGTTTAATTTTTTGAAATAAGCTTCCACTCCCCAAAAACATCCACCAGCCAAATAAATCGTACTTTTTTCAATAAATCTCATATTACACCTCTTACAAAATTATACCCAGTTAAATATTTTTTATTCAAAAAATTTGGCATACAAAAAGCAGCTTATTAAAAGCTGCTCATTGAAATTATTTTGATTTCATAGTTTCTTGGCGATTCATTGTGTGATATGAACCTTTGAATCTTTCCTTCTTAGGACTCTTGTCCCAGATTTCTTCTGCTTCAACTTCCCAGTTTTTCGCATATTCATCGCAGTTACCACAAAGTGAATCTACAGTTTGTTTAGATTCCAAATCAGTAGATTTTGCATCAGTGCTATGAACCATTTCTCTAAGTTCGTTTGGATTTTCAAGCATTGGGCAAGGCATCAACATATTATCGTTGAATGGTTGACCGTCATGATATTTTGTAAATAGGGGAGCTCTCAAACAATCCAACAAAGATTTTTCTCTGATATTAGAATCGCTGTAGTGAATGAAAACACAAGGTTCAACATCGCCGGATGCATTAATGTGAAGATATCTTCTTCCACCTGCAATGCATCCTCCAACATATTCAGCATCGTTTTGGAAATCCAATGCGAATAATGGTTTTTCTGCTCTATATTTTCTTAGCCTTTCGATAGTTTGTTTTCTTTGTTCAGGAGTAGGTAATAAATCGGTTACAGCAGCATTTCCAACTGGCATATAGTGGAAGTACCACACGAAATATGCACCTAACTCTATTAGGTAATCGTAGTATTCTTCGCTTGTAATTGAATCAAAGTTTTGTGAAGTATAGCAGCAAGAAATTCCGTAAATCAAATGACGTTCTTGTAGCATCTTCATTGCTTTGATTACTTTTTTATAAACACCTTCTCCACGTCTACCGTCAGTTGCTTCTTCAAAACCTTCAAGTGAAATCGCAGGAATGAAATTACCAACTCTTTGCATTTCGTCTACGAAATCTTCGTCAATCAAAGTCGCATTTGTAAACGACAAGAACACACAGTCGTTGTGTTTTTCGCATAATTTAATCAAATCATCTTTACGCACAAGAGGTTCTCCGCCTGTGTATATGTACATATAAGTTCCCAATTCTTTACCTTGAGTGATGATAGAATCAATCTCATCATAGCTTAGGTTTTGTTTGTAGCCGTATTCAGCAGCCCAACATCCAGTACATTTTAAGTTACATGCAGATGTAGGATCCAACAAAATTGCCCATGGGATATTACAATTGTATTCTTCTCTGTATTTTTGTTGAGTTTGCCATCCCAAAACAGACGCATTCATAAAAAAGTTATACGCTACTTTTTTTATTTGTTTTTTGTCAACTTCTTGGAAAATTTTCATCACAAAACTATGGTAAGGGTGATTTTCGTCTTCGAAAACTTCCCTTATAATTTTAATTTGAGGCGAAAAATCTCCGTGAGAAAGGTTTTCTGCCCATTCGACTAATTGTACCCCTCGTTTTTGAGGATCCTTCGCAACATAATCGAATACCTTATCAAATCCATATCTTTTTCCAGCTTCTATAATTTTCATATAACCACCTTTTCATATATTAAAATTTTTAGAACTATCCTATTAGATATATCTCTTAACTTCATTGTATCTCAAACGTTAATCAAAGTCTTTGGACAAAAGGGTGTATTTGCCTAAAATTCTAACAAAAATGAAAAAAAATCTAAAAAATTAATTCATTTTACTCCTAGTTAATGAAGATTTAACAGTATCTTTTAATAAAAATCCTATCCTTTTAATCTTCTTCTCGATATCCTCATCCATTCCTGAAGTTAGCCACCTGATAACCAAATCCGTAATCGCACTTTGAAAAAACTTAATAATAATCTCCTTGTCATCCTTTTTAGCATGAATTTCCTTGTCCACATTTTCTACGTAAGTTCTCATAATCTGCCCCGATTTATTGTACAAATAATCAGACAGAGTTTTTCTGGAAATAGAATTGTAAATGTGGAAAATCGCGGTTTTGTTATCAATAGCAAACTGCATTTCTTCGATAAAACTATCCTCCCAAGAAATATTATCCGATTCATTCAACACTCTCTTAAGTCTTATTTCAAAAATCGTGTCTATGATTTGATTCAAATCTTTGAAATGATAATAAATAGTGTTTCTGTTGATTCCACATTCTTCAGCTAGTTTTCCCACCGTAATTTTATTCAGAGGTATTCTGTTGAGAAGATTAATTAAATTTTCCATTATCATTTTCTTCGTATAATCCGCGTTCATAAACTCCCCCTTTTAACATAATCATATTCCAAAACTAGAAAAATTTCCACCAAAAAAACTAGCTGCACATGGCTTGCAGCTAGTCAATCGTAATTATTTTAATAATTCTTCAGCAATTCTCAAAGATTTTCCAGCGTAAACTGTAGCAGGGCCACCACCCATAGCAACGCAAACTTCCATCATTTCTGAGATTTCTTCGATTGTACAACCTGCATCAATACATCCTTTAGTGTGATGAACGATACATCCGTCGCATTTTACAGTAATTCCGATTGCAAGAGCTATCAATTCTTTTTCCTTCAAAGATAATTTTCCGTCTTTAAAAATTTCTCCACACATACCAGAGAAATTCTTAGCTACATCTGGTAAATGTTCTCCAAATAATTTTGAGTTTTCAGCCAATACTTCTTTACTATCCATAAATTACCTCCTATTTTTTAGACAATTTGCATTGCCCTTTTAATATAATCTTATCAAATACGACGTACAAAATCTTAATTATAGAAGATTTCAATAAATGATGGGAGATTTATAGCGTTTTCATATAAATAAAAATAAAATATATGTGATATAATATAACTATAAAAATTAGGTGGTTAATATGAAAAAACCTTACAAGTTACTAGTTTTAATGATGGTTATGGCGATCGGATTTACAGGATGCGCCAATAATTCTAACAAAACTAATTCAAATGAAAAGACACTTGAAAATGAACGCTAACAAACTATCCGGAGGACAAAAACAAAGACTATGCATAGCCAGAATGCTTACAACAAATCCCAAAATACTGATATTTGATGAACCTTGCTAATCTTTGGATTTGCAAAACACATTGGCGATAGAAAACTTGCTTAATAATTTGTCACATAAATACATCATAATAATTTCTAAACATAACATGGACCAAGCAAAAAGAATTTCGGATAGGATTTTGTTTATTGAAGATAAAAAACTGATCGAACAAGATGAAATATAATAATATAAGATTTGAGGACGAGAAAAAATATGAAAATTATGGTAGTTGAAGATGATATTGATTTATCAGAATTAATTAAGATGTATTTGATTCCAGAAGGATGGGAGATAGAAACTTTTCATACTGGTAAAAAAGCAGTTGAAAGTTTTAATCGAAATCACTATGATTTAATCTTATTGGACTTATTGCTTCCAGATATAAATGGATTTGAGATATGCAAACAAATACGAGAAAAATCCACAATTCCAATAATTATGCTAACTGCTCTGGAAGATTCTATTCATAAAGTACAAGGATTAAATATGGGTGCAGATGACTATATAATAAAACCTTTTGAGCCAACAGAATTAGTCGCTAGGATTAAGTCAAATCTTAGAAGAAGTTATGAATTTTCATATGCAAAAACTATAAACGATGAAGGACGCGAACCTGACGAACGTGTTGTTGGAAATTTGCGATTAAATAAAAAAACGCATAAAAGCTTTTACAATGAAATAGAAATAACTTTAACGCCGAAAGAATTTGAAATTTTATGGCTGTTGATGGAAAAACCAGACGATGTTCACAATATGGATGAAATACATTACAAAATTTGGAAAGATGAAGTTTTATCAACCGAGGTAAATCCTGTTATGGTGCATATAAGAAGAATACGAAGTAAATTTGAAAAACATGGAATAAGTTCCATAATAAAGACAATTTGGGGAGTGGGGTATAAAATTAATGCGTAAAGAAAATTCATATATTAAAAGAATTATTCTGTATCAATGCTTATGGATAGCTGTTGTAATTTTTCTTACATTTGCTTTTCATAGATTAATCGATAGTTTAATAATTTATAATATTGATACAGAAGCTGAGTTAGGATCAATATATAAGATTTATTTTCAATATGGTAATTATGTTTTCATTATGATATGCGCAATCTTCATAATTTTCGGATGCTTTTATATTCAGAATAAAGAATTCGAAAAATATCGCGAGTATTTTGTATCTGGAATTAAATACATTAAAGGCGAAATTCCTGAGATAAGAGAATTTCATGAATCTTTATCTAACGAAAGAATAGATTTCATTAATATTCGAAAACTTATATTAGAAATGGAAAACAATTATGAACTAGCATATAAGGAAAAAACAGATTTGCTGACGTATTTGGCACATGATATTAAAACACCTCTATCAAATTTATTGGGATATTCTACTTTGCTTCATGATGAAGATAATTTAACTTATGAGCAACAAAAAAAGTTTATAAAAGTTATCTACGAAAATGTGAAATCATTAAATAGTTTGAGCGAAGATTTCTTTTCTTATTTGAAATTCAATTTGAATGAAATCCCAATTAACATCAAAAAGTTTGATGCAGAGCTATTTTTAAAACAATGGGAAGAAGAAAGAAAAACATTGGTAAACGATAATGTTTTGGATATTAGATTTGCAAATACTTCTGGTAAAGAAATTAATACAGATCCTGAATTACTCGTGAGGATTTTAGATAATTTAGTATCGAACGCAAACAAATATTCAAAAAAAGGATCAACAATAATAGTCAAAGTTGAGATACAGGATAAAGCATTAAATTTGACAGTTAAAAATGAAGTTGAAAATAATTTAAACGTAGATTGGAAATTGGTGAAAAATAAATTTTATCGCGGGGATATGTCACGAAATCGCTTAAAAAACAATGGGTCTGGAGTTGGACTTACAATTGTAAATGATATTGTAGCTCATTTAAATGGGGAATTTGAAGTGTATAATAAAGATAATTGGGTAATTGCAAATGTAATTATTCCCGTATATTAAAAAGAAAGAAAAAAGCAAGAAAAAAGCAAGAATTAATACAAGAAAACTTAATCTCTTATTTTCAAGACTAACCTATAATGATATTTATAAGGTTAGTTTTTTATTTACATAGCTATAGTAAATCAAATAATTGTTTATAAAACATAAAAAGGGGATGATTTGTTATGTGATTTTCTGCATTTATCAGATGAAAAATAACATTAAAAATCTATTACAATTATTTTATTATTGACTAATGAATATATTTGAAGGGAGAAAATTATATGAAAAAACTAGTATTATCAGCTTTATTATTGTCGGGATTGTTGTTTACTTCTACAGGAACTGTTTATGCACAAAATAATAGTGACTTACCATATGTTAAAGGGTTAGGATATGAAGTAGAAGTATTGGAAAATGATGAAAATGAAATTACTTTTTATAACTATGATAGTGGATGGAAAAATTTCTTAGGTGGTAGATGGAGACATGGAGTTGATTCAAGTCAAGTATGGTCGTATTTTGATCATAGTTACAAAATACACAAGACTACTGTAAGAGGTTCACAAGGTAAATACTCTTATTCAGGATGGGTTGGTGCTGGCAGAAGGGCTGCAGCTTCATGGGAAAAAGCATTTGCCGGAAACAGAGCATGGGCTGATGTGAAATAAACTATGTAAAGATTCAGAAGTTCCAATTTGAAAATAGGAGGATTGGAACTTCTGTTTTTTTAAGATAGATTCATAGAGGGGAAAAAGTTTATGAAAAAAGTAATAGGCTTATTAACATTTTTATTGGTTTTTGTTGTAGGATTAGGATTTTTCTATAGTAAAGATTCACGTTTTATGGAGTTTTTTATAAGAGAATTTAATACTACCGTAAATATAACTACCAAGCCACAAAATATTGGAAATAATATCATTGAAATTCAGAAAATTGCGAAGAAAAATAAAATTAGTTTCATAAAAGAAGTCTACATACCCAAAAACTCATTAAAAGAAAAACAAAAAATAAATATATTTATTTACCTTGATGATGCTAGGTGGTTTAAGAAATCATTTAAGAACATTGATATCGATGAAAATTACAACGGAATTAATAGATTCAAAAATGTAACTAAGAATAGCCTTTTGACTAGCAAAAAAATTGATTTTATTGATTATTCTAAGATTAACGATTATACGTTTAACGGAGATTATCATATTAAAGGATCGCCTTCTGATGTTTTGGAATTTATGAATGAATTAAATAGCAGACAAGATTTGGGAATTGATGCAATTGTTGATAAATCTTTTTCGGTTGCTAGTGAAGTTACTCAAAAACAAGCCATATTATACGTAATGCTTATTTTAGTAATTATTTTTGCTCTATTATTTAGTTTTGTAATTTATAATTCATCACTTTCTAAGGAAATATCGATAATTTCTTTATTGGGTCATAATGAACTGAAATTTTGCTATAAAAAGGCTGTGGATTTGTTAGCAATTCCTATATTAATTTCATGGTTAGGAATGTTTAGCTTTTTATTTTATTTGACAAACCCAGACTCAATAATCGGATTTTTAATATCCATCAAACCAATATTATTATTACTTGGATTAATAGGATTTACATTGATACTATTCTATTTTCTTATGCTTTACTTTAGAGTTAAGAATGTTAGCACTATTTCGTGGCTAAAAGGCTACAAAAAAAGATATAAAATAAGTCCTGTGATTTTTAAAGTTATTTCATTTTCTGTTGTCCTATATCTATTTGTTGTAACTGTGTTTGGATTAAGCGATTATGTTACTTCTACTTCATATTTTGATGCATGGGAGAAATCGAAGAATTATGCTAATATAGCTTGTGCATGGCCGTGGACTTATGTTGAAAATGATGATAAGTTTGAAAAAATAGTAGTCCCAAAGTTAAATAATTTATGGGATGAATTAGATTCTAAAGGAGCAATACTATTTTTCGCACCAAATATTCAACATGAAAATGATGATGAATATTTAAACAATCAGGTTTTTAGGGGAAGGTATGCTTATATTAACAAGAATTACCTTGAACTAAATAACTTGGTTGATGAAAAAGACAGACCATTAGCTAAATATACGTCTAATTCTAATGAATGGATTATATTTGTACCTGAAAACATTTCAATAACTGATAATGATAGGCAAAATATAAGAAAATCACATGTGTTTAATTGTACAACTAAACAAGACAATGTCAGTGAGAAGTATATTAAAATTAAGGGAAATCAACAAGTTTTTACATTTGATAGTCAGCAAAAAATAAATAGTCCAGATATATTGAATTATGCTTTGATTATGGTTAATGGCAAAGAATTAGTGCCTACTGGAGAGATTAAACTACCATCATTGGTTAACGGGAAGTTTCATCCTTATATTTCGAATCCTAATAAGTGCTATGAATATTTAAAACCAGTTATTCAAAAAACAGGATCGTCTCCTTATATACTTTACGTTACAAGCGTTTATGATGGAGTCATTGAAAAAATAGAAATGTATAAGACGGAAACTATTATTTATCTTTTAGGATTTTTATTATCGGTTTTAGTATTGTTTGTAACGATAAAAATAGATGAAGAATCATATTTTTATAATTATGGACAAAGAATTTACGTTTCTAGATTATTGGGATATGATTTTAAATCTATCCATAAATCTAAAATAATTCAGATTATAGTTGGGTTTATCGTAAGTGTTATTGTTTGTTTTATGATAATACTCTTTACGATATATTTTAGAAGTTTTGGTTTTTTTGAACCAAGAGATGGGTGGAATTTAAGAAAATTAGTAATTTGTCTAATTATGTCAATTATTAGTATTATTATTTGTTTCATATATGAAATTATTAACGTAAAAAAGAACGAAAAAAGTTTAGTGAGAAAGATAAAGGAAGGTAATTAAATGAATATTGATAAACCTCAAATATCATTGAAAAATATATCGAAAAAATATGGGAACCATAAAATATTAGAAAATATTAATCTTGACATTTATGAAGGAGATTTTATTTGTATTTTTGGTAAAAGTGGTGGTGGTAAGACAACGCTATTAAATATAATTGGAACGCTTGAAGAATATGATGAAGGGGAATTGATTTGCTTTTCTAAACATAATCCAATTAGAAATGGAAAAGAATCTGAACTTTTACGAAGGTATAAAATAGCATATCTTTTTCAAAACTTTGCTTTAGTTGATAATATGACAGTTCAAGAAAATTTGAATTTGGCAGTAAAATACAGTAGAAGTACAGATAAAAAATCAATTATAAAAAAAGCTCTTATGAATATGGGAATAGAAGACAAGCTTAAATCAAAAATATTTGAATTATCAGGTGGAGAGCAGCAAAGAGTAGCTCTTGCGAGAAATATGGTTAAGCCATACGAAATAATGTTAGCAGACGAACCGACAGGATCGTTAGATAGTGAAAATAAAAAGATAGTAATTGATACACTTGTAAAACTAAACAAACTGGGGAAAACTATAATTGTTGTTAGTCATGATAAAGAATTTGAAAAAATTGCACACAAGAATTATATTATTGAAAACGGAACATTAAAAAAGCTGGAATTTGCTGTGGAGAAATAATAGAATATTTGGGATTATAATATCAGGTTATTATTTCGAGGATCTGATACACAAAACTTTTCACATACTTCAATTATCCTACTTGCTATTTTTGCAGGTAGGATTTTTTGATTTCAAACGTTAAGAAATTCTAAAGATTACAGAAAAAATAAGCAAATTTAGTGAAGTTGTGATATAATTTTAACTGTTAAATATATTAATAGGATGATGAAAAATGGAAAAATCAAATCAAAAAAAATACACTTTTTTGATTAATACGACACCCCCTCCAAGACTTATAAAGAGAATGGATCTTGTAAAAGAAAAGTTCGATTTGTATGCTGTTTGTTGGGACAAAGGTGGAGATGAAAAATATGATTTCAAGCGTGACTTTTGCAAGAAGGAAATAATCAATATAGATGCTGACAACAGTAACCCTATGAAAAGACTTATTCCAACTTACAAATTCTCACAAAAAGCTTATAAAATTTTGGAGAGAATTAAACCGGATTTAATTCACGTTCAAAGTTATGATATGCTAGAGATAGCTACGAAATACAAGAAAAACAACGACGACAAGGTTAAGATTATATACGAAGTGCCAGATATTCACAGATATTTGACTGATGACAAGAAGAATTTCCCTATGAATGTTGTATCTTCTGTTTTGAAAAAAAGAGAGAACAATATGCTTTCATTCGTGGATTTGATGATTGTTACTAGTATGAAATTCTGGGAACATTTTGAAGGGAAATACAGCAAGGATAATTTGGTGTTCATGCCCAACATTCCAAATTTGGAATTATTCAGGGATTATGATAAGTTAAGGGTGAAAAACCAACACGATACTTTCACTGTAGGATACATCGGTGGGCTAAGATATTTGAACGAATTGAAAAAGCTTACGAAAGCTATGGACGGTTTGGGAATGAATTTGATGATGGCGGGTTTCGAGAGTGGAACTTACTTCAAAGAGCTTGCTGAAACGAAAGATTTCATTGAATATCGTGGCAAATTTTACTATGACGATGAAATTGCAGAGCTTTACTCGAAATGCGACTGCATATTCTCAGTGTACGATGCGTCGATGAAGAATGTTAGAATTGCTCTTCCTAATAAATTATACGAATCCATTCACGCAGAGCTTCCTATAATTGTCGCAAGAGACACTTATTTGTCAGAGGTTGTGAACGAATGGAATGTGGGAGTTGCGGTTGATCACGAATCAGATGAGGAAATGAGAAATGTTTTGCTTAAACTTAGAGATGACCAATCATTCTACCACACGCTTCAAGAAAACTGCAGAAAGATGCAATCAGAATTAAATCCACAAAAAAATAACGAAAGATTATTAAATAGAATAGAAAATTTATTTTAAAGGAGAGAATATTATGATTAATGTAATTGGCTTAGGTTACATAGGTCTACCTACAGCTTTGATGCTAGCAACATCAGGCAACAAGGTAGTTGGAACAGATATTAAAGAAGAAGTAATTGAAAAATTAAAGCATAAAGAATTAACTTTCGAAGAAAAAGGAATGGATGAGCTTTTCGAAAAAGCTTTGAACTCTGATATTACTTTTTCATTAAAACCAGTGTCCACTTCTTTCTATATTATTACAGCACCAACTCCATACGATCCTGTATCTAAGAAATTGGATTGTTCTTACGTAGTGAAAGCTGTAGAATCAGTGTTGGAACCTGCAGAAGAAGATGCGATTATTGTTGTTGAATCAACAGTTTCACCGGGAGCTATCGACACTTACGTCAGACCTGTTGTCAATGAATACATGGAAAAATCAGGCAAGAAATTAAACTTGGTTCACGCTCCAGAAAGAATTATTCCAGGTAATATGGTTTACGAATTGGAACACAACGCCAGAACAATCGGAGCTGACGATCCAAAATACGGCGAAAAAGTTAGGGAAGTGTACTCAACTTTCTGCAAAGGCGAAATCAATCTAACTAATATCAAAACTGCTGAAATGACAAAGGTTGTTGAAAATACATTCAGAGATATCAATATTGCATTCGCTAATGAATTAGCTAAGATTTGCCGTCAAGGTGGACTTGATGTCAACGAAGTTATCAGAATTTCCAACAAACACCCAAGAGTTAATATACTTTCACCAGGACCTGGTGTAGGTGGACATTGTATTTCAGTTGACCCATGGTTTTTAGTTGGAGATTATCCACTTCTTACTGAAATAATCTACAAAGCTCGTCAAATCAACGATTCAATGCCAGAATATGTTCTTAAACGTGCTTACAATATTATGCAAGAAAACAACTTAAAAGATTTTTCAAGAGTTGGTATTTACGGATTGACTTACAAAGAAAACGTAGACGATGTAAGAGAATCTCCAACACTTCAATTGTTACAACACCAAAAAGAACATTTGGGAGATGGACTAAAAGTTTACGATCCAATGGTAAAAAGAGAAGTTGTGGAAAATCAATACCACGATTTGAACAAATTCTTAGACGATGTTGATTTCGTAATCGTGATGATTGGTCACGATGAAATCAGAGAAAACATGGATGTATTAAAAGACAAAGTCGTACTTGATACAAGAAACATCGATGTTGATAACAAATATAATTTCTACAAATTATAAAACAAATCAAAGGGCGCTAAATTTGCAGCGCCTTTTTTTCAAAAGAGGTAAAAAATGAAAAAAGTAATGGTGGTTTTTGGGACAAGACCAGAAGCGATTAAAATGTGTCCACTTGTAAAAGAACTCAAAAGAAGAGACGAATTCGAAGTTTGCGTGCTTGTAACTGGACAACACAAAGAAATGCTACGCCAAGTGTTGGACGTTTTCGAAATCAAAGAAGACTACAACTTGGCTATCATGAAAAAAGGACAAAGCTTGTTCGATGTTACCACAACTATTTTGGACAAAATAAAATCTATACTAGAAGAAGAAAAACCAGACATTGTTTTGGTTCATGGAGACACTTCGACAAGTTTTGTTGCAGGACTTGCTGCATTTTATTTGAGAATACCAGTAGGTCATGTGGAAGCTGGACTTAGAACTTACAACAAATACTCTCCATATCCAGAAGAATTTAACAGACAAGCCATAGGATCGTTGGCTGATTTCCACTTCGCACCGACTACGACTGCAAGGGATAATTTGCTACGAGAAAACAAAGACGAATCCAAAGTTTTCGTAACGGGAAACACAGTAATAGACGCACTTCAAACAACAGTGCGTGACAATTATTCTAACGAAAATTTGATTGAAGACAAAAAAATGATTCTTCTAACAATGCACAGAAGGGAAAACTTGGGAGAATCCATGAAGAATTCCTTCAGAGCAATCAAAAGAGTTGTCAACGAAAACGAAGATATTTATGTGATTTATCCGATACATTTGAATCCAAAAGTACGAGAAATCGCAAACGAAGTATTCGACAATCATCCTAGAATCAAACTCATCGAACCATTGAATGTAGTTGATTTTCACAACTTCATGAAACAATCATTCTTCGTAATGACAGATTCAGGTGGAATTCAAGAAGAAGCCCCTGCACTTGGAAAGCCAGTTTTAGTAATGAGAGATACAACAGAAAGACCTGAAGGGGTAGAGGCAGGGACATTAAAATTAACTGGACTTTGTGAAGAAGACATCTACAACGAAATGACAACACTTCTTTCTGACAAAAATGAATACGACAAAATGAGTGAAGCCACAAACCCTTACGGAGATGGCCACGCATCTGAAAGAATCTGTGACATTTTATCAAAAAATCTATAAACAAAAAAATCCAACTTCATGTAGAAGTTGGATTTCATATTTAAACGTCAAATAAATTTGATACGTTAACAGATTGGATTTTCTCAATATCTTAATCTGGAATTGAATTATTTAACTAAGCTTGTTTTCTGCTCTTTCTTGATTTTCTTTCAGAATTGAAAAGAGGATTAACTCTTTCGTAGAAGTCATTCATTTGTGCAAAATTCATACTTGCCATGTTTGAGCTTAAGCTTACTGTACAGTTTTTACCGAAATTTCTAATTTGTTTTTGTGTTGTTTTTGTGAACATATTATTTTCCCCCTATTAATTGTTTATTATTCTTTTAAGATGTTACTATTTGTTTAATTTGTTTAGTTATTACGCTTGTTTTTTGTTTTTCTTTAATTTTCTTGAACCAAATAATGGTGTCATTCTTTCGTAAAAGTTATCCGCTTGAGCAAAATTCATGCTCGCCATACTTGTGTTAAAACTAATTTGTGAACTTTTTCTAATATTATTTTTTCTCATAAATTTTACCCCCTATGCGTTTTTTCTGTTCTTGAAGATTCTTCTTGATCCAAACAATGGAGAGAATCTTTCGTTAAAATGATCGACACTTGCGAATGTCATTGATGACATGTTTGTGTTCAAACCAAGAGATGTTTTCTTTGCAAAATCTAAATATTTTCTGTTATTCTTAATCATTTTAGTTCCCCCTCATTTAATATTTATATGTTATTTTCTATTTGGTAATAATTGATTATTCACCAAACAGAAATTATCGAATTTAATATTCAAAGAATATCCAAATGATAACTCATTTCATATCCCTCATTGCATTAAGTATTATATAACCATAAAACAGCTATGTCAAGCACTTTTTGAAACTTTTTTGAAAAATTTTTGTAAAGAAAAATCAGGAAAACGAATGATTTTTGTGCATACCGTTTTCATAATAGGCTTATTTTTATTCGATAAAATATTTTTTGGGAAAACAAATGTTGATATGTTCAAGTTTTATAAGAAAAATAAAAAAATCACGGTTAATCAATGTTTTCCTGCGATTTTCCCGAAAGAAAACAGAAAGCATTTTAAATTTTTGGGAAAATTTTTGAAAAAATTGATAATGCATATTGATGATTACAAAGAAATTTAGCGAAATAAAGCTGAATTCAGCTTTAAAATAATATGATTTTTTATAGACAATTAAAAAACAATATGCTATAATTTAAAAAATCTCTCTATGATATTTTTATTAAAAGATTATGGATTAGTGGTTATAGTACGATGTGATTCAAAATCTACAATGGCATTTTTTGAAATAATCAAAAATATTAATGAAGAATTATATTAAGTTCCAACTTTTGTAGGATAATCGAAAAGCTGACCAATTCTGATTGTTTTGTAAAAATATACCGATGAATCCTTTATTTGAAGATATAGACATAAAGACGATTGAATGGATAAGAGAAATTCATGGAGAGTAAATAGAAGGAGACTGACGAATATGAATGAGAGAGTAGTTATTACAGGAGTATGTGGAACTGTTGGCAGAGAACTTTTAAAGTATTACATAGACAAAGATGATTATATTATAGCTGTTGATATTAATGAAAATGACATTGCAATCTTAGAAAAAAATATTAAATATGAAAACATTAAATTTATTCCACTCGATATATATGATGAATATACACTAAATATTATCGAAAAATTAAATCCAACTGCGATCATACATGCAGCTGTACTGAAAAACACTTATTACAACGAAATCTATAATAAGTACTATCATAATAGCAATGTCAGTGGAACAATAAAACTTATATACAGAATGATTGGTTCGAAAGATTTAAAAAGATTTATTTTTCTTTCCAGTGATGAAGCGTATAATCCAACCAATTTTTTTGGAAAAGATAAACTAGAAGTTGAAAATATTTTAAAAAAAATTAAGAAAAATGGAAAAGTAGTACAATCAGTTAGATTTCCGTTTATAGTCGAAAGTAAAGGTTCAGTTTATAATATTTTTAAGGAACAGGCTAAAAACAATTTACCACTTACGGTAACTGATAAAAATATAAAAAAAATTACAGCTAATTTAAGTAGTTTTATTTTTACATGGAATGATTTTTACAACAATATATGCGAAAATGGGGTATTTAACTTTGATATTGGAGAGGAAATATCTATATATGAATTAGCTAATGACATAATAAAGCAGACTAATTCAAATAGTACGATAAAGATTATTGGGCTAAGAGAAGGAGAGGTCTTAGAAAGAAACATGGTAAAATTAAACGAAAAAGAAGTTTATAATAATATTTTTAGAATATATTAATAAATATATCGTTTAAAATTTGACGGTATAGGTATATGAGATATTAAGATAATTTGTCAATGAAAGAATTTTCATAACAAACAATACCATTTGGATCATTCGTTTTTTCGCGGGCATTTAGTGTAAAATCAATGAACCAATATTTATTTATTGGTATTGGAGTTGTTGCTATATCAATGGTTGCAAAGAAAATTTATATAAAAGGTTGATTTACTAAATTTTAGAATAATAAAAATAAAACCAAGAATGTATTGGATTATTAATACGTTCTTGGTTTTTTATTTAAAGTAAGATAAAATTTATTTCTTGTCTTCGATGTATTTTATACACAAATCGATAGATGCTTGTAATCCTTCTTGGTGAGTTCTTTCCATTGCGTGTGATGCATCAACTCCAGGGCCAATCAAAGCTACTCTCAAATTATATCCTGCTTCTAATGCTGCTGATCCGTCTGAACTGTAGAATGGGTAGATGTCAACTGCGTGGGCAATATTATTTTCTTCACAAATTCTAACCAATCTTTCTTTTAATTCCAAATCGTAAGGGCCTGAAGAATCTGCTGCACAGATAGTTGTTTTAAATTCAGAAGATGTTTGTCCATCTCCAGGAGCGGCCATGTCAACAACGATGAATTCGTCAGTTTCTTCTGGGATTCCATAACATGCACCGTGGCCAACTTCTTCGTAGTTTGAGATGAAGAAGTTAAGAGTGTGTTTTGGAGTGATGTTGTTTTCTACAAAATATCTTACTGTTTCATATAATACGTATACGCAAGCTTTGTCGTCTAAGTGTCTTGATTTTACGAATCCACTTTCTGTTAATTGTGTTCTTGAATCTAAATAGATAAAATCACCGACGTTGATTCCAAGTTTTTTTACATCTTCAGCTGATTCTACCTTTTCGTCGATTCTGATTTCCATTGTCTTGGCGTTTCTTTCGTTGCTTTTAGTTTCTGGTCCGTAAACGTGAACTGATTGTTTGTCGTTTAAGCATGTACCAGTGTATTTTTTGCCAGACATTGTAGAGATAGTTACGTATTCATTTTCAACAGAGTTGTATGCGTATCCACCTACTAAGAATGTTTTTAATCTTCCATTTGGTTTGATTTCTTTAACCATTAATCCCAATGTATCCACGTGAGCTGCAAATGTAGATTGCTTTTCGTCAGTTTCACCACGAAGAGTAACCACCATTGCACCTTTATTAGTGAAGTTGATTTCAACTTTTCCTAATTCTTCGAATTTTTTTCTAACTTTTTCCATAACGACTTTAGTGTCGCCAGATGGAGAAGAAGTCATTAAAATTTCTTGTAAAAAATCTAAATTTTCCATATTGAGAACCTCCTAAAATATATTTTTATGATACCACATATAAACACATTGTTTCAATTATTTGAGCTCATAGTTAATATTTTCGTTAATGATTACGAGATTAATTGGTTTTTAAAATTTTCACAGTGAATGTTTCGTTTGAATACACTATTTTAATTTTATAATTCATATCTTCAAGTAAGTTTTCGACGATATACATTCCAATTCCTTTAGATTTATTTTTTGTGGATGATACGAAAGGGTGTGTGATTTTATTTAAAAGATTTTTATCTACAGTTGTAGGATTGTTTGAAATCTCAATAACATCATTAAAATCGCAGCATATGTTTCCTCCGAAATCTGTGTATTCTATTGCGTTTTTTAGTAAGTTATCAAAAATTATTCTGAAATGGTCATAATCTACTATGTCGGATTTTTCTCCTTTAATCGTTACTTTCAAATTTTTCTCAGCTATTAAATCATGATGATTTTTAACGGATTCTCTCATTATCTCTGATAATTTCAAATTTTCCATTATCGGATTTTCATCAATTTTATTCATGAATAATAAATCATCTATTAGAATTTGAATTTGGTATAATTTTTTCCTAAGTTCTGGCAAGTACTTGTCGGTATCTTCGTATTTTCCTATTTTTTCAATCATACTATCATTCAATAAAATAGCAGTTTGAAGAGGTGTCTTCAATTCGTGAGATGTAGATTTGATGAAGATTTCTTTTTTCTTCGTGTTTTTTTCTAATATTTTATAATTCTCAGTTAGTGTTTCGTACAGTAATTTCAAGTTATTAGAAAGTTCTTCGATCTCATCGTTAGTATGAATTTCCAAATCATATTTGGCGTTTTTTTGGTTTTTGGATACTTTAGTGAAATTATTCATCTTTAGAATTGGTTGTGTTATTGATTTTGAGTAGATTTTATTTAGTAAGAACACTATCATTACTATAAGCAAGAAAATCACAGGAAATGCAGAAATCACAGTAGATTTTATATCGGAAATGCTGTTAAATATATAAGGATATATAGAAACATAAGTTCCTTCAGAATGTTTTGATATTAAAATAAGATTAGTAGCGATAGAATCTTTTGTTTTGGACTCTGCTTTAATTAGTATTGAATTATTCTTTCTTTTAATACTAAAAGTGTCTTTTGATACATTATTGATATTACTGTAACTATCAATTATAACGTATTTTTCTAGTTCTTTTTTTGCTTCTTTTATTAAAGGGTTTATTAATCTTTCAGAATATTTAGAATTTATCTCTTTAAACTCATCGGTTTCAAGAGAGCGTAAAAGATTTTTTATATTTTCATTTTTAATTGTCATACTTAAATTAAATCGCAGACCTGAAAACACAACTTTATCTTTTCCTTTAGGAATAAAATATGAATACATACCCTCTTTTGCGATTTCATTTAGATTATTGTAATTTTTGTTTTTTATAAATGAATCATGAACTGATGATGCAAAATTCTCTGCTGATTCTATTTTTTTTTCTAAGTACACATTGGGCATATAAAAAGCCATATAGGAAAATATAATAGTACATATCAAGAGAGTGAGGATGATATTATAGAGAAAATTTTTTGATGAAATATTTAATTTAGGCTTCTTCATTTAACTTATACCCCGCTCCTATAACTGTTTTAATAAAGTCTTTGGGTAGTTTTTTCCTCAAATTTTTTATATGGGAATCTATAGTTCTACTGCTTCCATAAAAATCTGTGTTGTAGAGAGAATTAATGAGATTTTCTCTTGAAAATACTTTTGTTGGATTGTTTAGAAACAACGACATAATTTGAAATTCTGTAACTGTTAATTTCAAATCCATTCCATTGTATAATACACGAAAACCTTCTTCATCTAACGATAATCCCACCTGTGAAGTGTTTTGTGAAAAACTTCTTCTTTTCATTATCATTTCTAGTTTTTTAATCAATAGTATTGGCTGAACTGGCTTGACAATGTAATCATCACAATACAGATCAAAAGCACTAATTTGAGTATTTAAATCGTCAAGAGCAGTCAGCATCAATACGTTTGAGTTTGATATAGACGGAGTATTTCGTATAAACCTTAATACATCTATTCCGCTGTTTTCTCCTTCGACCATAATATCTAGGATGATAGCATCAAAACTATTATTACTCAAAATTTTAATCGCTTCATCGCCATTTGAACTTTGACACACATCAAATCCAGCTATTTTCATGTATTCGGTTAAAATCTCTCTTATTTGCAATTCGTCTTCTAAAAAGAATATTTTTTTCATACCATCACATCCTATAATAATTATATAATAAGTTGATAAAAAATGTAGTTGTTAGTTCGATTTGCGTTTGTTTTTGTAAATAGATATAGTAAATAATACTAATGATAATAAGACTAATACGATTAAAGATTGAAAGAATGAATAGTTTAATTTTGCTCCTTTTGCTACTTCATTCACATATTCTACAGAAGAAAAGTGACTAATTGGAATTAATTGTGCAATCTTCTTGATTCCTTTTGGCATATCTTCTACTTGAATCCCCATCATTCCTCCTAGTATCATACTCAAAAAGTATATTCCCATTGAAAGGGAAAAAGAAATAGAGAATTTTTTAAAGAATATACATATAGAATATCCGATAAAAAAAGAAGCAACAGCAATCAAAGTTACAAATCCTGTGTGTTTTATTATTGATATTAAAGGAATATTAACACCTAAAGCGTATTTCATAACCCCAAAATAAAAAATATTACAAACAGTCCAGAATAAATAATAGACTATAAATTTGTATTTTGCCATTGATAAATGATTAATTGAAAACAAGTCTAACCTATCATAGACACCTTCTTCCAAATCTTTAGCAAATAATGCTGATAATCCAACTAAGAATATAGAAAATGGGCTTATAATACTAATACTTAAAACTATGCTTCTTTTTACCTCATCAATGAGAGGTGCAGGAACATCTTTGAGTCCCGATATTATTAGAAATGACATCAATATTGGAAATACCATTCCGAAAAATAAACTTGTAAAGTTTTGTAAAAGTAACTTTGTTTCAAACTTAAAAATGTATTTGTTCATTATTTTGCTCCTTCCTTCTTCAATGCATTAAGAACTGTAAGTTCAATAGAATCATTCAAACGTTCGAATTGTTGATCATTATCCACAAGAGATGATATCAATTTTTTCTCTGTATTTAAATCATGAAATCCTGCAGCTATTTTGTTTTCCATTGCTTCTAATCTTATATCTTTTGGTATAAGTGATTCTGTTATGTTGTTTTTTTCGGTTAAAATAACTGAACTTGTACAGTACTTTAAGAACATCTCTCTTTTTTTTCCATAGAAAAGAACTTTTCCTTCATGTAAATACAACAACTTATCACAAATATCCTCTAATTCTTGATAATAATGACTAACCATGAGGATTGTTGTCGACTTGTCTTTGTAGTATTCTACTATTTTTTCCATTAATGATTGTCGACTCACAAAATCAAGTCCTGTTGTTACCTCATCAAATATAGTGACTGGAGAATTTTGCCACATAACCAAAATCAAAGTGAGTTTTTGTTTTTCTCCACCAGATAATTTTTTAAATGATTTATGAAGCAATTTTTCGAAATCGAAATACTTTATTAAATCCATCAAATTTTCATCTGATTCTATTTTTTTATTAGTAATCATTTGAATAATATCTTTTGTTTTAACCGTTTCTGAATAATTGTTAAACTGCATGTGAACTGCAATTTTTTCTTTGGGTATATCGCTTGAAATGCTCCCACTATAATTAACTAATCCCAAAATTGCCTTAATTAACGTGGATTTTCCTGCACCATTTGATCCAATAATTCCTATTTTATGAGCATCTTCTAGGACGATTTCATCTTTAATATCAACAGCAATATTGTCTTTGTATTGAACTTTAACGTTATTTAATTTAATCATAAGCTCCTCCTTGTTATCTATATAATAAAATGCGGGTGTGGATTTAAAGTGCATTTGGTATATAATTTAGGTAAATTATTATGATAAAATTAATTGAGGTGAAAAATGAAAGGATATTTTGCATCACATTTCTTCAATGACGCTATGTTTCGTTGGACTGAAGATTTGGCGAGGTTTATAGAGAAAGAAGTGGACATTGACTTGTATGTGCCACAACGAAATGATTCGATAAACAACAAAAAAGACAATGATGCTACAATTACTGACATCGACATCGCAAGAAATGACATGGCGAAGTTAAAAGAAGCAGATGTTTTAATAGCTTGTCTTGATGGATTGTCGATTGACGATGGTGTTGCAGGAGAAATTATGGCTTTTTCTGTGATGAAAGATTATGAAGAAGAATACAAATTATCAGACAAGAAGAGAATTATCATAGGATTTGTCACAGACATGAGATATTTGGGAACTGGAGAGAACAAATTATACAGAAACCAAATGATAATCGGACAAGTTAAAGACAAGGGATATTTCATTGTGGGCTATCCAAATACAGACGATTACAAGAAAGAAATCGTGAATATTATTAAAAGAGAATATTAGAAAAATCTAGCTAGAAATAGCTAGTTTTTTTATTGACAAATGGTAAATGAAAATTTATTATATAAGTGATAAGAATATTCACTATCAAGAGGGAGAAGAATGAGAAGAAAGTACTTATCTGCAATATGCAAATTAATTTATTTGGTGACATTAATTTTAATGTTTATAGTTAACAAGAGAAATATTGAAATATCAAAAATCACATTGATTCTTTTAGTGGGAATTAATGTTTTTAGTTTAACCGCAGATACATTTTTATCAGAATTAACAAAAAAGTTTAAAATTGGATCAATTTCCGTGCTGGTAATTTTTTATATAATTTTCGTAATTTTAATATGATTTAATAGAAAATTGAAATATTCTTATCGTAACATAGCGAAGTTCTCATTGGATTTTGGTAGAGATTTGGTGAGGACTTTTTTGTTGGTATCAGAATTAGATATAAGTTGGTGTATAATATAAATGAAAGAATAATTCAAAATAACAAATCGGATAAATTACGGATTTTACACTATTTTTAAATGTGGGAATATGGTATAATTAGTAGTTGTGATTTGTAGTTAACTTAACAGTTAAATGAATCTAATAATTTGAAAGGAAGTTGTTATGAATAAATTAGCGATAATTGGTGCACAATGGGGAGACGAAGGTAAGGGAAAGGTTGTAAATTACTTTTCACAATTTAATGATATTATTGTAAGATCTTCAGGTGGTGCCAACGCAGGACATACTATTTATTTTAAAGACAAAAAATACGTACATCATTTGCTACCATCTATAACTTTTGATACAGATTCTAAGGGATTCTTGGCAAAAGGAATGGTTATAGAATTAGAACAAATGATAGAAGAGTTGAAAGTTTTGGAAGCTGATTTTCCAGGAATTTCTATGAGATTTATGGTCGATGTAGAAACATTCATCGTTCTACCTTACCACAAAGAAGAAGACGGATTGTTGGAATCTATGAGAAAAAATCCTATCGGAACTACAAAAAGAGGTATCGGACCTGCTTATCAAGACAAAGCTGCTAGACAAAACGTTAGAATTATTGATTTGTTTGACGATGAATTGTTAAGAGAACGTGTTGAAGAAATAGTTTATTTGAAAAACAACATCTACGAAGGCAAAATGCACATCGATGTCGACGAAACAGTAAATTATTTGCTTGACAAGTTCGACCAATTATTAAAATTGGGCGTTACATTCACATCAGCATCTGAAATCGAAGATGAAATCAAAAACAAAAAAGTACTTTTCGAAGGTGCACAAGGAATCATGCTTGACTTAGACTCAGGAACATACCCATACGTTACATCAAGCACAACAACTGCTTACAGCGCATCAGCAGCAGATGTTACATTGACTGATGATGACACAATCATGGGAGTTGTAAAAGCATACACATCCAGAGTTGGAGAAGGAGAATTCCCAACAGAATTGTTCGATGAAGAAGCAGATAAGCTTAGAAAATTAGGCAATGAATTCGGAGCTACAACTGGAAGAAACAGACGTGTAGGTTGGATTGACCTTGCACAATTACGTTATGCCATCAAAAAGAGCAAAATCAATTCAATTGTCATGACAAAAGCAGACGTATTAAACGGATACGACAAAGTAAAAGTATGCGTTGGATATGAAATTGATGGAGTTGAACAAAAAATGCCATTCATTTCAAATGATTTCAAAAAAGCAAAGCCAATCTACAAAGAATTTGACGGTTGGAATGATGTGTTTGAAGTAAACTTCTTGAAATACATGACATTTATCGAAAAAGAATTAGACACAGAAATCTCTTATGTTTCTTATGGCCCAAAAACAGAAGAAATTATGGAAAAAAGAGATTTTATCATGAATATAAAATAAAATATTACAAATTATACCGTGGACTAGTTCACGGTATTTTTTTGCCCAAATTTACATCAAACTCCAACCCCCGAAAATTTATAAAAAAATGTTACAAAATTTCAAAAATTTTGTTTTATGAAATTGAAAAATATCAAATAAAAACGAAATTTGCAAAACAAATGTTGTATTTTAAACGTTTTAAATTATGAAAATAAAAATAAAAAAATTTAGGAAAAATGTTGAACATAGTTCAAAAAAGTGTTACAATATAAAACGTCAAAAGAAATGAACAGTGTTCAATAGATGAAAGGAGGTTAGTTGTGTCGTATTTGGACGAAAAGAAAAAAGATAATAAATTACAAATAATTCAGTCTGCAGTTAAGATGTTTGAGAAAAAAGGCGTTGATAAGACGACTATCAGAGATATTATGAGCAACACTGATTTGGGATTGGGAACTTTTTATTCTTATTTTAAGGATAAGGAAGATTTGAAGGAACAAATCGTCCTGAAGAAGCTTACAGATTTGGTGGTGGAAACTGAGAAGAAGTGCACACAAGAAGATTATGTTGAAAGGTTTATTAGTTTTTTGGATTATATTATTGATTATTATATTGCTAATCCTTTTGAGTTTGAACTTGTTGCGAGTAATTTGAACTGGGCGTTGTATGCTAAGGTAGAAAATGATAAGAGATTTTCTGAAACAGACACTGCGCTGAAATACATTTTGAACAAGTATTCACAGTTGTTCTCAAAGGAATATTCTGATTCACAAAAATTATATATTCTTTCTTTGACGATTGAAACTGTGATTTCGACTTGTAAGCTTGCAATCAGAAAGGATTCCATTTTATCTATTGATGAAATGAAGTCTGTTTTGGTTGAAGTTATTAAACAAATTTTAAATAGATAAGGGTGATTTACATGAAGAAATTTTCAGAATTTATAGCTAATCATCCTAAGTTAGTGCTTTTGGTTATGACTTTGTTGTTGATTCCATCAATAATTGGTTACAAGGCAACAAATATCAATTACGATATTTTGTCTTATTTGCCAACTGATTTGAAATCAACTCAAGGTCAAACTATTTTGGATAAAGATTTCAAAAATGCAGCTACTGGGATGTTGATTTTAAAAGGCACAGACAACGATGCCGAGAAATTAAGAGAAGAAGTGCAAAAAATCGACGGGGTTGAGGATGTTATATCCAAGACTTCAATTTTAGGACCAACTGTTCCTAACGAATTTTTGCCAGATGATATTAGAGATGTGTTCTATGCCAAAGATAGTACTCTAATGATGGTTAAGTTTAGTGAATCGTCATCTTCAATGAGAACTATGAAGGCGATAGATCAAATCAAACAAATCGAATCCAAAGAAAAATACTTGAGTGGTATTAGTGCTCTTGTAAAAGACACGAAGGATTTGATTGACAAGGAAACGCCGATTTATGTAATGCTTGCTGTGGCACTTGGACTTGTGGTGTTGAGCTTGACGAATGAATCGACTGTAATTCCATTCGTATTTATGTTGAATATAGGATATGCTGTTATTTATAATTTTGGGACTAATATATTCTTAGGACAAATATCCTACATTACTAAGGCGATTGCAGCGGTGTTGCAACTTGCCGTTACGATGGATTATTCGATTTTCTTGTATCACAGATATGCAGCGGAAAAGAAAAAGAGAGACACACATAAGAAGGCAATGGCAAAAGCTATTGAGGCGACATTCTCATCGTTATTCTCATCTTCACTTACAACTTTTGCAGGATTCTTGGTTTTGATATTGATGAGATTATCGTTGGGTAAAGATATCGGTCTTGTAATGAGTAAGGGTGTATTCATAGGACTTTTATCTACTTTGGTTGTTCTTCCACCAATGCTACTTCTTACAGAAAAAGCTGTGGACAAATACAATCACAAAGTATTACTTCCAGAATTTACAAAATTACCAAACTTCGTCGTAGACAAGAGAAAAGTGTTGGCAATTGTATTTGTAGTGTTATTTATTCCAGCAATTTATGGATCTGTAAACACAAAATTATACTACAACTTGGATAGATCATTGCCACAAGATTTGGACTCTATTGTATCTCTTAATAAAATGAAGAAAGACTACAATATGGCAAGTACTCATTTTATCGTAGTAAAAGATAATTTATCTAATACTGCTATGGATTCTATGATTGATGAGTTAGAACACATCGACGGTATCAATTCAGTTGTCGGAACGAATTCAATCACAGGTGTTACAATTCCTGCGACATTCTTGCCAGACAAACTCAGAGATAACTTCGTAAAAAACGGCTACGAAATGCTTATGGTTAATTCAGAATACCAAACAGCATCTGACGAAGTAGACAAACAAATCACACAAATGCGTGATGTAATAGCAAAACACGACAAGGACGGATATTTGACAGGGGAAGCTGTTCTTACAGACGATTTGACAGATATTTCCGATCAAGACTTCAAGATGGTTAACATAGCATCATTAATTGCAGTATTCATAATCATCGCAATATCGTTCAAATCATTTGGAATTCCTGTTGTATTGATAGCAGCCATAGAACTTGCAATTCAAATCAACATGGCAATCCCATTCTACTTCAATCAAACAATTCCGTTTATCACATCGATAGTAATCGGCGTAATTCAATTGGGATCTACTATAGATTATTCTATATTAATGACGGACAGATTCTTGTTCGAATATCGAAAGACTAAAGATGTAAATGGTTCGTTGAAAACATCAGTAAGAGAAACATCCAAATCAATTGTTACAAGTGCCTTATCATTCATGGCAGCAACAGTTGGTGTAGGAATTTATTCAAAAATGGAAATAGTATCCACAATATGTACGTTATTGGCTAGGGGAGCAATCATCAGTATGCTTGTAATCATAATATTACTTCCAGCAGTATTGAGCATTACATTCCCATTTATCAAGAAAACAACTAAAAATTTAGCGTAAAGGAGAAGACTATGAAGAAAAATATTGAAAAAATCTTAGCCTTGTCATTAGTATCTTCAATGACATTTGCTAACCTATCATTTGCAGAACAACAAGATTTAATCAAAAAATCAGAAACAGTTTATGTAACAGTAGAAGGTAACGAAATCAAAGACAAATCAGTTTCTGTGTGGTTAAATTCAGATAAAAATATAAAGGCAAACGACAAATCTAATTTGACAAATGTAAAAGATTTAAAAACAGACAAAGAACTAAAATCTGAAAACGGATATTTGAAATTAGATGAAAACAAAAAAGACATCTACTACAAAGGTGACACTGACAAAAAACTTCCAGTGGATGTATCTGTAAAATACTTCTTAGATGGAAAAGAAATGAAAGCTTCTGAATTAGAAGGGAAATCTGGTCATTTGAAGATTGTAATTACTTCTAAAAATAACAGATACGAAGCCAAAACAATTGACGGACAATCAAGAAATGTATATTCACCATATGTCGTTGTAGCAGCGATGACATTTGATGATGAAAAAGTAAACAACGTATCATCAGATGATATCAAAGTTGTAAAAGACGGCAAGAACGAAATAGTAACTACAGTTATGACACCAGGTATGAAACAAAACTTGAGAGGGATTGTAGAAGACAAAAATTTGGACAAATTCAAGGACGAAGTTTCAGTTGAAATGGACATCAAGGATTACAAACCAGTAGAAATCTATTCTGTAATCACTAACGAATTTTTCCAAGAAAAGAAAAACATCGACTCATTGGATAAACTTCAAAACGGTGTTAAAGAATTACAAGATAATTCACAAAAACTTGTAGATGCATCAGTTAAATTATCTGAAGGACAAGACAAACTAAACTCAGGAATTTCACAAATGCAAACAGGAGTTACAAAACTTCACTCAGGTTCACACAAACTTGCATCATCTACACAACAAATGCAAGGCAAATTCTCAGGAATACAATCAAAAGTAGGTCCTATCCAAGGATATGTAGCTCAAATGAATGACGGTAGCTTGAAATTGTACAACGGAATTTCTGACTACACAGCTGCAGTTGGAAAAATCAAAGAAAACACAGCTAAAATCAAAGCAGGATCCGAAAAATTAGCCAAAGGTGCGACTGATTTGGACAATGGAGTTGGCAAATTAAAAGATGCGACTTCACAATTAAGAGCTGGAACTGAAAATATGAAAGAAATGACTGCACAAAAAGACCAACTACTTGAAAAATCATCACAATTATCAAACGGATTGAATGGCTTGGCAGGAAGTTATGGTCAATTAGCAGATACAGTTGAACAAATTTCTGGAAAATCACAACAATTAAAAGATTCAAGCGCACAATTCAACGAAAAATTACAACAAGTTGCACAACTTGCAGGTGGTGCTGAGACAAGCGCAAGTGCAGAAAAAATCGCACGTGGACTTGAAAGCTCAGCAGAAGGATTGAACAATGCAATCCAACAATTACAAGCAAAAAATGAAGAAGGACAACTTAACGACACAATTGCATATCTTCAAGCACAAAAAAATGTAATGTACGTTCAAGCAGAATCCATTAGAAATGCTGGTTCACAAAATGCTGGGCAACAAAAACTACAAGCAGCATTGGCACAACTAGCACAAAGTTCAAGTGCATTATCACAAGGAAACGCTGATTTATCCAATGCACTTATGAGAACATCAGCTGCTATGAATCAATCAAAAGCAAAACTTGTAGATTCTTCCAACCAATTATCTCAAGGATTAGGACAAATGGGTGGCGCATTGAATGGCGCAGACGGATTATCAACATTGAAAGATTCCATCGACAAACTTGACGATGCAACAGGTCAAATCAAAGGTGGATCACAAACATTAAAAGAAGGAACATTGCAAAACGAAAAAGCAATGGCAATGCTTTTGAATGGAATAAAAGAATTGGATAAGAATTCAAGTGCGTTAGTTGAAGGCTCATCAAAATTATCTGGTGGATTACAAGAATTCAACAAACAATCAGCTCTTTTATCTTCATTGTCACAAATCAATGAAAAAGCCATCATTCCAATGAGCAATGCAATCAATATGTTAAATGATGGACTTGGAAAATTAGATTCATCAACTGGACAATTAAAATCAGGTAGCGACAAGCTTGCTTCTGGACAAAAAGAATTCAGCTCCAAACTAAAAGAATACAAAGAAAAAGGAATTGATGAATTATCCAACAAGACAAAAGATTTGAACAAATTCAAAGATATTATTGACGCTATGAGTGATTTGGCAGTTAAAGATTCTTCATTCACAGGAACAGATAGTAACTTTGAAACAAAATCAAGAATTGTCGAAAAAATAAAATAGTAATCTTTACAAAAACACTCTATTCTGATACAATCTAATGTATCGATGAAGAGAATACTAGTTCTATACGATTTTTCAGAGAGAAAGTGTAAGGTGGAAACTTTCATTTACGATAGAATGAACCTAACTCGGAGATTATGTCAAAATCATAGGGTTGTCACCTTATAACTAACAAACTAGAAGTGGTATAGCGATCCTTCGTCTTCGTGACGGGGGATCTTTTTTTAGATACATATTAAATACACCAAAGAAAGGAACATGTAAATTATGAGAATGAATAAATTTTATATGCCAACTTTAAGAGAGGATCCACAAGATGCAGAAATAGCAAGCCACAAGCTTCTATTAAGAGCTGGCATGATTAGAAAAACAGCAGCAGGATTGTACAGTTATTTGCCATTGGGATATCGAATTGTAAGAAAGGTAGAAAACATCGTTCGTGAAGAAATGGACAACTACGGTTCACAAGAAATCCACATGCCTATAACTCAACCTCGTGAAATCTGGGAAGAATCGGGAAGATGGAAGACATTTGGACCGGAAATGTTCAAGCTACAAGACAGAAATAATCGTGAATTCTGCCTTGGACCAACAGCCGAAGAATATTTTACAGATTTAGTAAAAGGTGAAATCAAAAGCTACAAGCAACTTCCACTTAATATTTATCAAATCCAAACAAAATACCGTGATGAAAAAAGACCAAGATTTGGAATCAACCGTTCCAGAGAATTCTTGATGGAAGACTCTTACACATTTGATGTAGATGAAGAAGCGATGCGTGAAGCTTACATGAACATGTGGAGAGCGTATGAAGTTGTATTCAACAGACTTGGTTTGGAATACAAAATCGTAGCTGGAGACAGCGGTGCCATGGGTGGTAACAGTTCGCACGAATTTATCGCACTTAGTGATGTAGGTGAAGGTGTGATTTGCTACAGCGATGACAGTGATTTCGCAGCGACTGACGAAAAAGCTTATGTATATTACAAAGTTGAAGATGAAAATGTAGAAAAACTTCCATCAGAAAAAGTTCTAACACCAAATTGCAAAACAATTGAAGAAGTAAGTGATTTCTTAAAAGTCGACCCTGCACATTGTTTGAAAGCAGTGGATTTGATGGTAGAAGGAAAACCTGTAATAGTGTTCATACCAGGAGATCGTGAACTTAACATGTCCAAACTTGTAAGTTATTTGAAATGTCCAGAACACGAAATAGAAATGATGGAAGAAAAAGACATCCTAGCATTGAACAGCTCACCAGGATTTACTGGACCAATCGGACTAGATTCAAGAATCATCATTGACTCAAGAGTTACACAAATGAAAAACTTCGTCGTTGGAGCGAATGAAGAAAACTATCACATCAAAAATGTAAACTATGGAGATGATTTCGAAGGAGAAATCGTAGAAGATTTATTGATGGTACAAGAAGGGGATATCGATCCTGAAACAAAATCTCCACTGAAATTCAAAAGAGGAATCGAAGTTGGAAATATCTTCCAATTGGGACAAAAATACTCCAAAAGTATGAACGCTACATTCTTAGATGAAAATGGAAAAGAACAATTCTTCTGGATGGGCTCATACGGAATTGGTGTTACAAGAAGTGTCAGCGCAATTGTAGAACAAAACCACGACGACAAGGGAATGATTTGGCCATTAGTTGTAGCGCCATATCACGTAATCATCACAGTTGTTAACACAAAAAATGAAGAACAAAATACACTTGCAGAAAAACTTTACGAAAAGCTAATTCTTCAAGGAGTAGAAGTTCTACTTGACGATAGAAAAGAAAGAGTAGGAGTAAAATTTAACGACCGTGACCTAATAGGAATTCCGCTAAGAATAACTGTAGGAAAGAAAGCAACTGAGGACATAGTAGAATTTTCTGAAAGAAAAACACTTGAAAATGTAGAAATGTCATCAACAGAAGCTTACGAAAAAGTAATGGAAATCATCAACGCTAACTTAAAATCAGTTGGTGGATTGTACAGATAATTTAAAATGAGAACTACGGGCGATATCGCTCGTAGTTTTTTTCTCGCCACTTTTTATTTATCGCAGCCAAATTGATAAAAATGGCGAGATTAATCTCGCCAATATTGATTTATCTACGCCATTTATGGTATAATGGCGAGAAAGATGGTGAGAATGTATGAGAGAATTTGATTATTCAAAATTATTAAATCTGAATATTCCTGCAAATATGTACGATTTGATATCAAAAATTTACGAATATAAAGGCAAACAGGAACTTTATGTGGCAAATTTTTCTGATGTACTTGAAAAGATGGTGGAGGTTGCGAAGATTCAGTCAACAAAATCTTCTAATGCAATCGAAGGAATTTCTACAAATGATAGTAGATTAGAAGAGTTAATGAAGAAAAAAAGTGAACCTAGAAATAGAAATGAAGAAGAAATATATGGATATAGGGAAGTGTTGGATATTATCCACGAAAATTATTCAAATATTGAATTTACGAAAAATAATATCTTGACTCTTCATAGTAGGTTGTATTATTACTCTTCTGAAAGTCATAAAGGGAAATTCAAAACTATCGATAATAGCATTGTGGAAACAAATGCATTTGGAGAGAAAAAGATAAGGTTTCAGCCAGTGTCTGCATTTGAAACGGAAAATTATATCGATAAAATGATAAGTGCTTATGATGAAGCCGTAAAATTAAAAGTACCACCATTGTTATTAATTTCATCTGTGGTGCATGATTTTTTGTGTATTCATCCCTTTTATGACGGAAATGGTAGAATGTCAAGGCTACTGACGCTTTTACTTTTATACAAAAATGGTTTCTTTGTAGGAAAATATATTTCCTTGGAAATGATAATTGAAGATACTAAGGACATGTATTATGAACAATTACAATCATCAAGCAAGAATTGGCATTCTGGAGAAAATAACGAGTTGCCATTTATAAAATATATGTTATCAGTTATTTACAAGGCATATGTTGAGTGTGATGAGAGATTCAGACTTATCGGAGAAAAATCTTTGACATCTGCTGAGAGAGTTATGAAGATTTTCGAAAAAACGTTAAAACCATTGTCAAAGTCTGATATTGTTATGCTTTGTCCAGATATTTCTCAAAGAACTATTGAAAGAGCCTTGAAAGAATTAAAAGACACACATTTAATTAAACAAATAGGTAGTGGAAGGGCAACTAAATATATTAAAGCATGATTTTACGCAATCAAAAAAAGCTGTGAGAAAACTCACAGCTTTTGATTTTGTTAGCAGCAGCAAGAACCGCTGTTTCCATCACAATCACATTCATTTCCTGGGCCATCACAACCATCGAACAGACCAAAGTGATTTGTTCTATCTCCAACGACATCGAAGTATTTTTTAAATCTTGTTTCTTCGATCATTGCACAGCTATTTCCACACACTGCCATTGGCAAATCTTTATAGAATCTGTGGTGGTCGTCAAGGTCGAAGTAGTGTTCACTACCTAAAATACCTCCACGATAAGTTACGAATTGTCCGTATTGTTCGCATCTATCTTCGATAATTCCTGGTAATTTCACAGCTCTTACAGTTCTTGATGTGAAGTTCACATTGCCAACTAATTCTTCGATTTTTCTGTTTTCGATTGGTGCCTTAGTGATTTTAGTATATCTGAAATCTTCCCAGCCGATTTTATGCAATAATCTTCTGAAATCTTCTACATACATTGCACCGGCTAAACATTCACCACGTAATACAGGGTTTTGGTATATTTCATCAGAAACCCTTCTGTCAGCGAAAATATCTGAGAAGTACAATTCTCCACCTTTTTTCAATACTCTCCACACTTCTTTGAACACTTCTTCTTTGAAAGGGGAAAGGTTGATAACGCAGTTGCTGATTACAACATCGATTGATTCATCTTCGATTCCGATTGATTTCAAATCTTCGATGTATCCTTTTTTGAATTCTACGTTTGATTTCTTGTAGCCAAATTTTTCAGCCATTTCGTCTTGGTATTTCTTAGCAAAGTTTAATTGGTCATCAGTCATGTCCACGCCGATTACTTTTCCATTTTCGCCAACTAATTTTGAAGCTACATACACGTCAACTCCAGTACCGCATCCCAAATCCAATACAGTGCATCCTTCTAAGGCTTGTGGGATTGGAGAGCCACATCCGTAAAATCTTTTGATGATTTCAGGATTAATCATACTTCTTATTTCTTTCAAATGTTCAGGCATATTATCTTGGCAACTACAGATTTTTGTTTCCATTTGTCCTTCTTTTTCTGTAGTTATATTGCTATAATATTCTGATACTTGTTTTCTAATGTCTTCCATAAATACCTCCTATTGTTACTCTAATATTATTATACCATTAATTGCAACCGCAACTATTTTTTGAGTTTTGCATTGGCTCGATTACTTTTGTAAAGAAAATCGCTGCTAGTCCAGCTCCGATTAGTGGTGCAAGTGCATAAACTATGAATGCATCCATTGTGAATGCGATGTTTTTCCATCCAACAAAATACGCCACGATTCTTGGGCCGAAATCTCTCGCTGGATTAAGTCCTGCATCAGTCATAGGTCCAATTGTACATATCAAAGCGGCAACTGTTAGACCGATAAATAATGGGAACAAATCGTCGCTTGGTCTACCTATGTTACAACCTTCAGTCATTGAGAAAATAATCATAACCAAAATGAAAACGCCAAGTGCTTCTGCGAAAGCCGCAACAGGCATACCGATTACGCCGTTTGCTGTGTTAGGGAACACTTCAATCCAAATACTTGATGCTGGTGATGCCACATCCATGGTCAAGTTAGCTGCATCCAAGCTTTTCTTCACAGAATCTGCAAAGAACACCCATAATGCACTGGCTGCTAAGATAGCCCCAACAAATTGACCTAGTATGTATACAGGGAAATTCTTCCATGAACATCTTTTGGAAATGCACATTGCAAAAGTAACCGCTGGGTTGAAGTGCGCACAAGACAAGTTTCTAGTAGCGTAAATCGCAATAGCGATTGCAAGACCCCACACGATACCGACTTGGAATGGACCAGTGTGCGCTTGGTACAATGTAGCTGTGGCTACAGATCCAATTCCTAAAAAGCACATCAAAAATGTACCGATAACCTCACCTGTGAATCCTTGTATGAGGCTTTCTTTCGTTACGACTTCGCAACAGCAATTGTTTTCTTCTGAACTCATTAGTTCACCTCCAGAAATTATTTAACGATAAATACTATCGTGATTTAATTATAAATTATAAAATATAACTAGTCAACGAAATTGATAACTTTCTATCTTAAAAGTGGTTAGTGCAAAGAAAATAATATGGTATTATATAAAAAAGGAAGTGCAATTATGAAAACTGACAAAATAATTTTAAGAAAATTTACGATAAATGATGCAGGCAAAATGTATGAAAACTGGGCAAGTGACAGCAGAGTTACGAAGTTTTTGACGTGGGAGCCTCACACATCAATCCAGCAAACTGAAAGTATAATTAAACAATGGATAAACGACGACAAGGATGTGTACTTTGCGATTTGCAACACAAACGATAAAAACATCGGTTGCATATCTGCATCATTAATTAAGGAAAATCCGAAGACTTACGCTATTGGCTACTGCTTGGCATACGATTATTGGTCCCAGGGAATAATGACTGAGTCTTTGAAACTGATGATAAAATATTTGTTTGAAGATAAACACGCCGTAAGAGTTGAAGCCACACACGACAGGAGAAATTCTGCAAGTGGCAAGGTTATGATGAATGCTAATATGAAATTCGAAGGATGTCTTAGAAAATCAGCAATGGACAACCAAGGCGTCGCAGATTCTTGTATGTATTCGATGATTGACGAAGACTACGAATGTGATTTTGTGATTCCTGAATTTGATGAGTTGAATTTCAGACAAGAATTGTTGGCGGATGAAAACACGATGAGTTTCAATGAAAAATATGGCGGAGCTATTGATTTCTCAGAAGACAAATGGCAAAGTTGGTATGACAAATGGATAAACTCTGACGACAGATTTTACTATTACATTATGGGTCATAACAAGCCTGTCGGAGAATGTTGTATATATAAGGAAGATGATAGGTGGATTTGCAGTTTAATTGTAAAAGACGAATACAGAAACAATGGCTACGGGAAAAAAGCGTTAATGTTTTTGATTGATTTGGCGAAAAAATTGGACATAGATGAGCTTTACGATAATATTGGTATAGGCAATCCTTCGTTGAATTTGTTTTTGAGCTGTGGATTTGAAGTTGTATATACTAATGAAGAATATTCAACTGTGAGAATTAAGACACGCTAACTTGTATTAAATTTTCTGTAGTAGTATGATGTAATATATAATTTTATTTTTAGATTGAGTATTAGAATTAGATTGAACGATAGAATGGATGATTAAATGAAGAATAAGAATTTTTACAAAAGAGCAATACAGGTGGCGTGGCCGTCGGTGTTGGAGAGCTTTTTCATAGCACTTGCGGGAATTATTGACACATACATGGTGTCTTCGATTGGAAGCTCTGCAGTAGCGGCTGTAGGTCTTACCACACAACCCAAATTCATAGCACTAGCGATATTCTTCTCCATAAATATCGCTACGTCGGCTTTAGTTGCTAGACGTCTTGGAGAAGAGGACAAGGAAGAAGCAAACAGAATACTTGTAACAGCGATTATCATGGGACTTGTGCTAACGGTTGTTATAAGCACTGTGATGGTGTATTTTTCGGATAGTATTCTGAGACTTGCAGGAAGTAACTCGGACACGCATACTGATGCGCTGAATTATTTCAGAATAATCATGGGAGGAATGATTTTCTCCGTAGTGAGTATGACGATAAATGCAGCACAAAGAGGATCGGGCAACACTAGAATTGCATTTACAACTAACTTGGTGTCAAGTATTGTCAACATATTTTTTAATTACTGCTTGATAGGTGGTAATTTTGGTTTTCCCAAAATGGAAGTTTCAGGAGCGGCGCTTGCGACAGTACTTGGAACAGTCGTAAGTAGTATAATGTGCATTAGATCGCTTTTCAGAAAAGATGGTTTCGTACAAATCAAATACATTTTCAAAAAGAAAATCAAGCCAACAGTTGAAGTATTCACAAGTATCGTCAAACTTGGAACCAACTTGTTCGTTGAAAACATAGCCATGAGAATAGGATTCTTGACAACGGCACTTATGGCAGCGGGACTTGGAACAGACACATTTGCAGCACACAATGTAGGAATGAATCTTCTAAGTATTTGTTTTGCGTTCGCAGACGGAATGCAAGTTGCAGCAGTCGTTCTAACAGGATCAAGCCTTGGCGCTGGTAAGAAAGAAAACGCCAAGATTTACGGCAAAGTCTGCCAACGAATAGGACTTATGATATCTCTTGTACTATCTTTGATATTGTTGTTATTTGGAAAAGGAATATTCCATTTGTTCTTCGACAAACTCTCCATCATAGAAACAGGAGAAATCATCGCAAGATTCATCACAGTAATAGTCCTTCTACAAATCTCACAAATCATCTACGGAGGATGTTTGAGATCAGCAGGTGATGTAAAATACACATTAATCTCTTCAATCATAAGTGTAACAATCATAAGGACAGTAGTAACATACATCCTTGTATCTGTGTTTGAAATGGGAATAGTTGGAATATGGCTAGGAATCTTCTCCGACCAATTCTCTAGATACATGTTCAATTCAATCAGATTTAGACAAGGTAAATGGGTTAACATTAAAATATAAAAAATCGTCTCGTTTTGATATGTACCATCCTTACTGGATGACCCGGTAAAGATGGCACACATCATTTTGAGACGATTTTTTTAATACTCATGTTTGAAAGCATATGCAATATATTTAACGCCAGATATTGTCAAATACATTCCAATTAAAAATACAACCGTAAAAGATGCTCTTAAAGGATTGTACAACATCATAATTCCAAGAATTAAAGTAATAATATTAATTATGATATTAAGATGGTAAAGTCCACCTGGAACAAACCTTAGATATCTTCCGAAACTAATATCGTTGATTGAATCGATAATAAACCAAATCGAGAACACATACGGAATGATCAATACAGCAGATTCGACATTAAAAAGAAGAATGAGGCCAAGTATTATATCTATTATGCTTATCCAAAAGAATAATTTTATGTTCAGTCTTGTAAAATCTTTTATCTTTTTATAAATTAAAACTCCGCCTACGCCTTTAACAATTGCAATTATTCCAAAATAAATCACCAGACTCGCTAAGCTGGCATATGGATTTTTAAAAGCTATGAATGAAACTATAATAAAACAAATACCTGTAATAAGAGAAATCCAATCAACTGATTTCTTTTCTTCTACCATACTAACACCTCCTTAAATTGTTGATATACTTTATATACCCAGATTTAAAGAATATTATTCACTAAATATTAAGAAAATTATTAACAACACTTTGTTGAAAGTTAAAACGAAAATTGTTGGATGAAAATTTGTCGCAAGTTAAAACGAAAAATGTTACCGAAAATTACTGACGACACTTCTTAGCAATAAAAACAAAAATAGTTTTAGCTAAGAATATCATTCGTAAAAAATAATCACAAATTCTAGCGAAGTGAACCGTGAAAAAATCTCACTCGTGCCAGAGCGAAGCTCGCACTTGAGATTTTAGGTTCACAAGCTTTGAATTTGTTTATTTTTGGAGACAGATATTCGTGCTAAATTATTTTTGTTTTTTGAAATGCGTTCAGCAAGAATATAACTTTTACTCCCCGCCCTTTTATTATATAATAAGGAAGGAAACAAATTTTTCGTAAAAATATTGAAATTTTACAAAAAAACTTCAAAAAGGTGTTGACATTGTTGTATAGACAATGTATAATACCAGTTGTGCCTAAAGTTAGTAAGCGTAGAAGTGGAAGGTTGCTCGGGAAACGTGATTAATCTTCCGAGGTAATTTTCACCGAGAAGTCCTACACGATTAGGGCGATGGGTTAAACTTTTTAAAAAAGTTTTTTAAATTTTAGGTCACTGTACACCCGGGAGGGTGTATGAATATAACCCAGCAAGACGCTTCTTCAAAAATATAGAGGAGGTGCCTAAATGGCAAATCAAAAAATCAGAATCAGACTAAGAGCTTACGATCACGAATTAATCGATCAATCAGCTCAAAAAATCGTTGAGGCAGCTAAGAGAACTGACGTTAAAGTATCAGGTCCTATTCCGTTGCCAACAGAAAAAGAAGTTGTTACAATCTTAAGAGCTGTTCACAAATACAAAGACTCAAGAGAACAGTTCGAACAAAGAACACATAAGAGATTAATCGATATCATTAATCCTAACGCAAAGACATTGGAAGCGCTTAAAAAACTTAACCTTCCTGCCGGCGTAGATATCGAAATTAAACTTTAATCTTAGTATGATTGTAAAGCAATCCGCTGTAAGTAAATTTTAATGTGGATATCACACTATAGGAGGTGTACTCAATGAAGAGTATTTTAGGTAAAAAAATCGGAATGACTCAAATCTTCAACGAAGATGGTAGTGTTGTTCCAGTAACTGTCATTGAAGCGGGTCCAATGGTTGTTACACAAATCAAAACTAAAGAAAAAGAAGGATATAACGCAATTCAAGTTGGTTACATCGAAAAGAAAGAAAAACATGTAAACCAACCAATGAGAGGTCATTTTGGCAAAGCAGGCGTTTCATTCAAGAAACACTTACAAGAGTTCAAAATAGGTGATGACGAACAATTCAACCTTGGAGATGAAATCAAATTAGATATCTTCCAAGACGGAGATGTTGTAGATGTTATCGGTATTTCAAAAGGTAAAGGAACTCAAGGTTCAATAGTTAGACACAACTATGCAAGAGGACCTATGGGACACGGCTCTAAATCACACAGAGTTGCAGGTGCAAGAAGTGCGGGATCTTATCCAGCAAGAGTCTTCAAAGGACGTAAAGGTTCAGGAAAGATGGGCCATGACCGTGTAACTGTTCAAAACTTGAAAATTGTTAAAGTTGACAATGAAAGAAACTTACTTCTTATTAAGGGAGCTGTTCCAGGAAACAAAGGTGGAGTAGTTACTGTTAGAGAAGCTATTAAGTCAAAATAGGAAGGAGGATGAAACATGCCTAAAGTTCAAATTTTAAACCAACAAGGAGAAAATGTTGGAGAATTAGAATTAAATGAAGCCATTTTCGGCGTTGATGTTAATGAGCACGTTGTTTACGAAGTAGTTAGAAATCAACTTGCTAATAAAAGACAAGGCACACAATCTGCTAAAACTCGTAGTGAGGTAAGAGGTGGAGGAAAGAAGCCTTGGAGACAAAAAGGTACAGGTAGAGCAAGACAAGGATCTATCAGATCTCCACAATGGAGAGGTGGTGGGGTAGTATTCGCTCCAAAACCTAGAGATTACAGCTACGCTGTTCCTAAGAAAGTTAGAAGACTTGCAATCAAATCAGTATTAACTGACAAAGTTAATGACAATGAAATGATCGTTTTAGATAAATTAAGCTTAGATGCTATTAGCACTAAAAAAGCTGTTGAAGTATTAAAGAATATTAAAGCAGACAAGAAAGCTTTAGTAGTTGTTGATAAAAATGATGATACACTTTACAGATCATTTAGAAACATTGAAAATGTAGCTATTTGTGAAGCTAGATTAATCAATGTATATGATTGTTTGAAATACAACTCATTAGTTATTACAACTGATGCTGTTAAAATTCTTGAGGAGGTGTTTCAATAATGAAATCACCATATGATATTATTTTGAAACCAATTATTTCTGAAGATTCTATGGAAAAAATGGAAGACAAGAAATATGTATTCAAAGTAGATAAAAATGCGAATAAAATAGAAATCAGAAACGCTATCGAAAAGATTTTTGATGTTAAAGTAAAATCTGTTAACACTATGAACGTTAAAGGAAAAGTTAAGAGAATGGGCGCTCACAGTGGTAAGAGATCTGATTGGAAGAAAGCTATAGTTGCATTAACAGAAGATTCAAAAGAAATTGAATTTTTCGAAGGAATGTAATTAAGGGGGTAAAAACATGGCAATAAAAAAATATAAACCGACTTCTGCCGGTGTACGTGGTATGAGTGTTTTATCATTTGATGAAATCACAAAAACTACTCCTGAAAAATCATTAACTGTTAGCTTAAACAAATCTGGCGGAAGAAACTCTTATGGTAGAGTAACTACTCGTCACAGAGGCGGCGGAGCTAAGAGAAAATATAGAATTATAGATTTTAAAAGAAACAAAGATGGTATTAAAGCTGTTGTTAAATCAATCGAATACGATCCAAACAGAACAGCAAACATCGCTTTGTTACAATATGAAGATGGTGAAAAGAGATACATCATCCAACCACAAGGTTTAAAAGTTGGAGATGTAGTTGAAAGTGGTGCGGATGTAGATATTATCCCTGGTAATGCTCTTCCATTAAGAAGCATTCCAGTTGGTACTACAGTTCACAACATTGAAATGAAAGTTGGCAAAGGAGCTCAATTAGTTAGAACAGCTGGTGCTGAAGCACAACTTATGGCTAAAGAAGGCAAATTTGCACAATTAAGATTACCATCAGGAGAATATAGATTAATTCACCTTGACTGCAGAGCTACTGTAGGACAAGTTGGAAATATCTCTCACGAATTGGTTACAATTGGTAAGGCTGGACGTAACAGACACTTAGGTAAGAGACCTTACGTAAGAGGTTCAGCAATGAACCCAGTAGATCACCCTCACGGTGGTGGTGAAGGTAGAGCACCAATCGGTAGACCAGCTCCTTCAACTCCATGGGGTAAACCAGCACTTGGACTTAAGACTCGTAAGAAAAACAAAAAGTCTAATAAGTACATTGTAAGAAGAAGAAAGAAATAACGGAGGGATAGAATGAGTAGATCACTTAAAAAAGGACCTTTCTGCGATGAACACTTAATGAAGAAAGTGGAAGAACTTAACAAAAACGATGAAAAGAAGATTATTAAAACTTGGTCTCGTCGTTCTACAATATTCCCTAACTTCGTAGGTCACACAATTGCAGTTCACGATGGAAGAAAGCATGTACCTGTTTATATTACTGACGATATGGTTGGTCATAAATTAGGAGAATTTGTTCCTACAAGAACATACAAAGGTCACATTAAAAACGAAAAAACGAGTAAGGTTCGTAATTAATATAAGGAGGTATGACAATGCAAGCTAAAGCTATAGCGAAATATGTACGTATTTCTCCTCTAAAAGTTAACTTTATATGCAAAGAAATTAGAGGTAAACAAGTTGATGAAGCCCTTGCTATATTGAAATTCACTCCTAAAAAAGGTGCTAGAATTTTAGAAAAAGTGCTAAATTCAGCAATTGCAAACGCAGAACACAATTTTGGATTAAACAGAGAAGATCTTTTTGTATCACAAGCATACGCTAATAATGCTCCAGTAATGAAAAGATGGAGACCAAAAGCTAAAGGAATGGCTTATCCAATCCTTAAAAGATCAAGTCATGTTGGCGTAGTTGTAGAAGAAAGAGAATTATAAGGAGGAGTCTGATGGGTCAAAAAGTTAATCCTAAAGGATTAAGAGTTGGTGTTATCAAAGACTGGGATTCAAGATGGTTTGCAGATAAAAAAGATTTTAGTGATTATTTAGTAGAAGATCACAAAATTCGTGAACTAATCAAGAAAGAATCTTTCAGCGCTGGTATTAGCAGTATAGCCATCGAAAGAGCATCAAACAAAATTAAAGTAACTATCAACACAGCTAAACCTGGTATGGTTATTGGCCGTCAAGGTGCTGGCGTTGAAGAATTAAAAAATAAATTAGAAAAATTAACAGGTAAGAAATTAATCATAAATGTAGAAGAAATTAAGTTCCAAGACTTAGATGCACAATTAGTTGCAGAAAATATCGCAAGTCAATTAGAAAGACGTATTTCTTTCAGACGTGCAATGAAACAAACAATGCAAAGAAGCATGAGAGCAGGAGCTTTGGGTATTAAGACTATGGTTTCTGGTAGACTTGGTGGAGCTGATATGGCAAGAAGCGAAGGATACAGCGAAGGAACTATTCCTCTTCAAACTCTAAGAGCTGCAATCGACTATGGATTTGCAGAAGCAGACACAACTTATGGTAAGCTTGGTGTTAAAGTTTGGTTATACAAAGGTGAAATGTTACCTGGTATGACAGAAGAAGATTTACCTGTTTACAAAAACAAAAAAAACGACAAAAACAGAAAAAGAAGAAACAATAACAGAAAAGGTAAATCCCAAGCAGCTAAAAACTAATTCGAGAGGAGGAAATATTCTATGTTAATGCCTAAAAGAGTAAAATACCGTAGAGTTCACAGAGGCAGAATGAAAGGTAAAGCATTAAAAGGCAATACTTTAACTTACGGTGATTATGGTATACAAGCGTTAGGTTCTTGTTGGTTAACAGCTAATCAAATAGAAGCAGCACGTCGTGCTATGACAAGATATATAAAAAGAGGCGGTAACATCTGGATTAAAGTTTTCCCAGATAAGCCAGTGTCAAAGAAGCCTATCGGTATTCGTATGGGTTCAGGTAAAGGAGCTCCAGAATATTGGGTAGCAGTAATTAAACCAGGTAGAGTATTATTTGAAATGGCAGGTGTTCCTGAAGATGTAGCTCGTGAAGCTATGAGACTTGCTCAACACAAACTACCTATCAAAACTAAATTTATAGCTCGTGAAGAGTTCGGAGAAAAGGACGGTGAAGCTGATGAAAACTAAAGAAATTCGTAATCTATCAGATCAAGATTTACAAAAACAATTAGAACAATCTAAAAGTGAATTGTTTAATCTACGTTTTCAATTAGCTACTGGGCAATTAGAAAACCCTATGATGATAGGACTTGTAAAAAAAGATATAGCTCGCATTAAGACTATTATTAGAGAACGTGAGCTAAACATTGGTAAGGAGGCTTAACAATTATGGAAAGAAATATGAGAAAAACCATAGTTGGTATAGTTGTTTCAGATAAAATGGATAAGTCAATTGTTGTAGAAGTTAAGACACTTGTCAAAGATCCTAAATACGGTAAACAATTAAGAAAAACAACTAAATTTAAAGCACACGATGAAGAAAACATTGCTGGTATCGGCGATAAAGTTAAAATAATGGAAACAAGACCTCTTTCTAAGACAAAGAACTGGAGACTTGTAGAAGTTATAGAAAAAGCTAAGTAATTCTTATTACGAAAGGAGAATTTTATGATTCAACAAGAAAGTCGTTTGAGAGTTGCAGATAACTCTGGTGCAAAAGAACTACTAGTAATAAGAGTTTTAGGTGGTACTAAAAGAAAGTACGCAGCTATCGGAGACATCGTAGTTTGCTCAGTTAAATCTGCACAACCGGGCGGTATGGTTAAAAAAGGTGATGTAGTAAAAGCTGTTATCGTAAGAACAACTAAACCATTGGGAAGAGCTGATGGAAGTTACATCAGATTTGACGATAACGCAGCTGTAATTATAAAAGATGATAAAAATCCAGTGGGAACAAGAATTTTTGGTTCAGTAACTCGTGAATTGAGAGCCAATAACTTCATGAAAATAATCTCATTGGCACCTGAAGTATTATAATTGGAGGTGTAAAGAGATATGAAGATTAAAAATGGAGATACTGTAATAGTTATTTCTGGTAAGGACAAAGGAAAGACTGGAAATGTTATTGAAGTATTAGCCAAACAAAATAAAGTGGTAGTAGAAGGAGTTAACATAGTTACTAAACACCAAAAAGCTAACGGACGTGGTGTTGAAAGTGGACTAATCAAAAAAGAAGCTCCTATTGATGTTTCAAACGTAATGTATTATGATGCTAAAATCAAGAAAGGCACAAGATTAGGTTACAAGTTTGAAGACGGTAAGAAGGTTAGATTTATGAAATCTAACAACGAAACTATTAAGTAACATAAGGAGGGTATAAACTTGACTTCCAGATTAAAAGAAAAATATACAAATGAAGTTGTTCCTTTCTTGGTTGAACGTTTCAAATATGAAAACATCATGCAAGTTCCAAGATTGGAAAAAATCGTGCTTAACATGGGTTTAGGCTCTTCAAAAGAAAATCCTAAAGCTATCGAAAGCGCAGTTAAAGAATTAGAAACAATTACAGGACAACACCCAATTGTAACAAAAGCAAGAAAATCTATCGCTAACTTTAAACTTAGAGAAGGAATGAATGTTGGTGTTAAAGTTACATTACGTGGTGAAAAAATGTATGATTTCTTAGATAAATTTATGAACATTTCTCTTCCACGTGTAAGAGACTTTAGAGGTATTTCTTCTAAATCATTCGATGGTAGAGGAAACTATGCTGTAGGTATCAAAGAACAATTAATATTCCCTGAAATTGAATACGATATGGTAGATCAAATTAGAGGTATGGATATTGTGGTCGTTACTACTGCAAACACTGACGAAGAAGCTAAGGAATTATTAGACAAAATGGGAATGCCATTTAAGAAATAAGGAGGAGTTTTAGTGGCTAAAAAATCAATGATCGCAAAACAAAAAAGACCTGCAAAGTTTAGCACAAGAGAATATAACAGATGCAAAATTTGTGGTAGACCTCACGGATATTTAAAGAAATATGGCATCTGCCGTATATGCTTTAGAGAATTGGCTTATAAAGGCGAAATCCCTGGCGTAAGAAAAGCAAGCTGGTAAGAAAGGAAGGAGGAAGCTTTTATGATGACTGATCCTATAGCAGATATGCTAACAAGAATAAGAAACGCAGTTAATGCGAAACATAAAGTTGTTGAAGTTCCTGCATCTAATATCAAAAAATCAATAGCACAAATTTTATTAGATGAAGGATTTATCGATGGTTTCAATGTTACTGATGACGGTAAACAAGGAATCATTACAATAGATTTAAAATATGGTCCTAACGAAGAAAAAGTAATTTCAGGTATCAAGAGAATATCTAAACCTGGACTTCGTGTCTATGCCAGAGCAAATGAAGTTCCTAAGGTTTTAGGCGGACTTGGTATTGCTATTGTCTCTACATCAAAAGGCCTTGTAACTGATAAAGTTGCTAGAAAAGAAGGTATTGGTGGAGAAGTAATTTGTTACGTATGGTAACACAAACATTATAAGGAGGTTTGACCATGTCAAGAATTGGATTAAAACCAATTGAAATTCCTAATGGCGTTGAAGTAAAAATAACTGAAGACAATTTGTGTACTGTAAAGGGACCAAAAGGTGAATTAGTTCAACAAATGCCAAAGGAAATGATTATCAAAGTAGAAGATAATACAATCACAGTTTCAAGACCTTCAGAAATTAAAAGACACAAATCACTTCATGGTTTAACAAGAACTCTTGTTTTTAACATGATTGAAGGTGTTACTGAAGGATATAAGAAAACTTTAATTATAGAAGGTACTGGTTACAGAGCAGCAAAACAAGGTAAAAAATTAGTGTTAAACTTGGGATATTCACACACAATTGAAAAAGAAGATCCAGAAGGAATCACAGTTGAAGTTCCAGAACAACACACATTAGTTATCAGTGGTAATAACAAACAACAAGTTGGTAACTATGCTGCAAAAATCAGAGACCTAAGAGGACCTGAACCATACAAAGGTAAAGGTATCAGATATGAAGATGAACATATTAGACGTAAAGTCGGTAAAACAGGTAAGTAAGAAAGGAGTAAGGTATGTTTAAGAAAATTGATAAAAATGCAAATAGAGTTAAAAGACATCTACGTATTCGTAAGAACCTTACAGGAACTTCTGAAAAACCAAGATTATGCGTATTCAAGTCTAATACTAACATCTATGCACAATTAATCGATGATGTTAACCACAACACATTAGTAGCTGCATCTACATTAGATAAAGATTACAAAGGCGAATCAAAATCTAACATGGAAGCTGCAAAACTTGTTGGTGAATTAATCGGTAAAAAAGCTATCGACAAAGGCATTGAACAATGCGTATTTGACAGATCTGGATATTTATATCACGGAAAAGTTAAAGAATTAGCTGAAGGTGCTAGAAGCGCCGGACTTAAATTTTAGTGCAAGGGAGGTATTTAGTATTGGAACTTTTAAATAAAGAAATAGAAGGTTTAGAATTAGAAGAAAGAGTTGTAAATATTAACCGTGTAGCTAAGGTTGTTAAGGGTGGTAGAAACTTTAGATTCGCAGCCCTTGTAGTAGTTGGAGATAAAAACGGACACGTTGGCGTTGGTATTGGTAAAGCACAAGAAGTACCAGAAGCCATCAGAAAAGCTAGCCAAGATGCTAAAAAACACATCTTCACAGTTCCTATCGTAAACACAACTATTCCTCACCAAGTAACAGGAATATTTGGAGCTGGTAGAGTATTATTAAAACCAGCTGGAGAAGGTACTGGAGTTATCGCCGGAGGACCTGTTCGTGCGGTATGTGAATTAGCAGGTATCAAAGACGTTCGTTCTAAATCATTGGGAACATCAAACCCTCAAAACATTGTTAATGCAACTGTAGAAGGACTTAAATCACTTAAGACAGCTGAACAAGTAGCTAAATTAAGAGGAAAGTCTGTAGAAGAAATTTTAAAATAAGGAGGGCTTTTAAGTGAGTAAATTAAAGATCACTCTTAAAAAGAGCAAAATCGGTAGAATTGAAAAACACATTAGAACTTGTGAAGCCCTTGGACTTCATAAAATCGGACAATCAGTAATCAAAGAAGACAATGATGCAGTACGTGGAATGATTAGACACATTGCATTCATGGTTGACGTAGAAGAAGTTAAGTAGGAGGTGTTATAGTGAAATTACACAACTTAAGACCTGCTAAAGGTGGAGAAGTAAAAGCAAGAAAAAGAGTTGGTAGAGGTTACGGTTCAGGATTAGGACACAATGCTGGACGTGGTAGAGACGGACAAAACTCAAGATCAGGCGGAGGCGTGAGACCAGGATTTGAAGGGGGTCAAATGCCTTTATTCAGAAGACTTCCTAAGAGGGGCTTCAAAAACCACTTCGCAAAACAATACGCTGAAATCAACATCAGAGACTTAAATTGTTTTGAAGATGGAGACGAAATAACACCAGAAATCCTAGCAAACGCAGGATTCTTTAAGCCAGTTAAGGCAAAAGACGGCGTTAAGATTTTAGGTGACGGAGAATTAACTAAGAAATTAACTATAAAAGCTAATAAATTTACTAAATCAGCTGAAGAAAAAATTACAAAAGCCGGAGGAAAGGTAGAGGTGATTTAAGATGCTTAAAACCTTGAAAGACGCATGGAAGGTTTTAGACATTCGTAAAAGAATCGGCTTTACTCTACTAATGGTTGTAGTTTTTAGATTAGGTAATGCAATACCGGTTCCTTTTATGGATAAGGCCATTATTAAACAAATAATGAGCGGTCAAGAAGGCGGAATAGTTTCTTTATTGAACCTATTGAGTGGGGGATCATTGAGACAAATGAGCATATTCGCTCTTTCAATATACCCTTACATTACCGCTTCAATCATTCTTCAACTTTTAACAGTAGCATTTCCTAGATTGGGAGAACTTACTCGTGAAGGTGAAGAAGGAAAGAAGAGAATGGGTAAATACACTAAAATCTGTAGTATAATTTTGGCATTCATTCAAGGATATGCTACAGTTAATGGTTTATTTAACAGAGCAATCGTAGACAAAAGCTTTTTAACAGGATTTGTTATACTAATAAGCTTGGTAGCAGGATCAATGTTTCTAGTATGGCTAGGAGAAATGATTACTGAAAGAGGTATCGGTAACGGAATTTCAATCTTGATTTTCTTAGGTATCATTTCAAATATGCCAAGACAAATCGGTACAATGATTTATCAATCTAGACAAGGAATGTTATCTTGGTGGAAAATATTACTTTTCGTACTAATAGCGATTATAATATTAGTAGTAGTGGTATTAATTAACCAAGGTGAAAGAAGAATTCCTGTACAATACGCTAAAAGAGTAGTAGGAAGAAAAATGTATGGTGGTCAATCAACTCATATTCCAATCAAAGTTAATATGGGTGGTGTAATGCCAGTAATCTTTGCATCAGCAATATTACAATTACCACAAACAATAGCATTATTATTTGGCAAAGACATGCCAGGATGGTTAGCCCACATATTCACAGTACAAACAACATCAGGGTTAGTAATCTTCTCAATAGTAAACATGTTATTGATTATAATATTCGCATTCTTCTACTCAGCAATTCAGTTTAATACTGTTGAATACGCTAAAAACTTGCAACAATATGGCGGATTCATTATGGGAATTAGACCTGGTAAACCAACAGGCATGTATCTAAAGAAAATTTCTGATAGAGTAACATTTATAGGCGCAATCATATTAGCGCTAGTAGCATCAGCACCAATGCTAATATCAAAAGCTATAGGAATACAAATCCTATTCGGTGGTACATCAATCATCATCGTAGTAGGGGTAGTATTAGATACTGTAAAACAAATGGAAAGTATGCTAACTATGAAACACTATAAAGGATTTTTGAAATAAGGAGTTTATAATGAGATTAATATTATTAGGACCTCCGGGAGCAGGTAAAGGAACTCAAGCTAAAAGAGTAATTGAAGAATTTGATATTCCTCATATTTCAACAGGAGATATTTTCAGAAAAAATATCAAAGAAAAGACAGAACTAGGTCAAAAAGTTGAAGGCTTACTTGCAGAAGGAAAACTTGTACCTGATGAATTAACAATAGAAATAGTTTGGGATAGATTAGATCAAGAAGATTGCAAAAATGGCTTCTTACTTGACGGATTCCCAAGAACAATCCCACAAGCTGAAGCTCTTGATGAAGGACTAGCTAAAAGGGGATTGAAACTAGACCGCGTATTAAACATAGACGTTGACAAAGATTCTCTTGTAAAAAGACTTTCAGGAAGACGTGTATGTCCAAACTGTGGTGCAAGCTATCACATTGATAACAACCCTCCAAAAGTTGAAGGAATTTGTGATGTATGCCAAACTCCAGTAATCCAAAGGGAAGATGACAAAGAACAAACTGTACTAGACAGAATCAAAGTTTACGATTCACAAACTAAACCTTTAGTAGACTTCTACAACAAACAAGATTTAGTATTCACAGTTGACGGAACTCTTCCAATAGATGAAATCACTAATAAGTTAGTAACAGAATTAAAAAAAGGTTAGAATTAATGAGCCAATACAACAAACTTGAAACAGGACAAGTTGTTTTAAGTACTTGTGGTCGTGATATGGGCAAACTACAAATGGTTTTGGAAATTCTTGACGATTCTTATGTATTGGTAGTAGATGGAAAACAACGTAAAATCGAAAAACCAAAGAAAAAGAAGATAAAACATCTTCAAAAATACAACAAAAAGTTGCAATTAGAGAATTTAACAGATAAGAAACTAAGATATATGTTAAACAATTTAAAAAAGGAGGATCAAGACAAGGATGTCCAAAGAAGTTATTGAATTAGAAGGAACAGTAGTAGATGCTCTTCCTAATACGGTATTTAAGGTAGAACTTCAAAATGGCCATGTAATAACAGCTCATATTTCAGGCAAATTAAGAATGAATTATATAAGAATTCTTCCAGGAGACAAAGTAACGGTTGAACTATCACCATACGATTTGGATCGTGGAAGAATAACATGGAGAAAGAAATAAACGGAGGTTAAGCAATGAAAGTAAGACCATCAGTTAAAAAAATGTGCGAAAAGTGCAAGATTATAAAAAGAAAAGGTCGTGTTATGGTTATTTGCGATAACCCTAAACACAAACAAAGACAAGGTTAGTAGGAGGTATAAATGGCAAGAATTCAAGGTGTCGACTTACCAAATGACAAACGTGTAGAAATTGGACTAACTGCAATTTATGGAATAGGTAGACAATCATCAAATAAAATCTTAGCTAAATTAGGAATCAATCCTGACACAAGAGTAAAAGATTTAACAGAATCTGAATTATCTGATATCAGAAATGAATTAGACAACTATCTTACTGAAGGGGATTTACGTCGTGACGTAGCAATGAACATCAAAAGATTAAAAGAAATCAACTGCTACAGAGGATCAAGACACAAAAAAGGCCTTCCAGTAAGAGGACAACATACAAAGAACAACGCAAGAACTCGTAAGGGTCCTAGAAAACAAGCATAGAGAGGGGGAAATTAATTGGCACTAAAAACTAAAGGCGCAAAACGTAACGTTCGCGGTAAAAAAAGAGTAAAAAAGAATATTGAAAAAGGTCAAGCACACATTTCTTCTACATTCAACAACACTATGGTATGTTTAACTGACCTTAACGGTAACGTATTAAGCTGGGCTTCTGCTGGACAATTAGGATTCAGAGGATCTAGAAAATCAACTCCATACGCTGCACAACAAGCTGCTGAAGAAGCTGCTAAAAAAGCAATGGAACACGGATTAAAAACTGTTGAAGTTTATGTAAAAGGACCAGGTTCAGGAAGAGAATCTGCAATTAGAAGTTTGCAAGCTTCTGGACTTGAAGTTAGCTCTATTAAAGATGTAACTCCAATCCCTCACAACGGTTGTAGACCACCAAAGAAGAGAAGAGTATAACACATAGGCTTAATTCAGGATTTCCTGATAGGACTTGTCGAAGGAGGCTGTATTTATGACTGAACAATTAGATACTAAAATAAAAATCGTTGAATTAGATGAACAAAATAATTACGGTAAATTTGTCATAATGCCACTGGAAAGGGGATATGGAACTACTCTAGGAAACTCTCTCAGAAGAGTTTTATTATCATCATTACCAGGAGCTGCTATATCAAAGATAAATATCCAAGGTGTAGCTCATGAAATGTCTACGATTAAAGGTGTCAAAGAAGACGTACCTGAAATAATTTTGAATTTAAAAGGTATCGCTGTAAAGAAATACAATGAAGAACCTATATCATTAAATGTAGACATAAAAGGTCCATGTGTTCTAACAGCTAAGGATATTTTAGTTGATACTGATTTGGAAGTTAAAAACCCAGATCACTACATTGCAACACTTAATGAAGAAGCTTCATTAGAAATGCAAATCACAGTTATCAACGGAAAAGGCTACAAAATATCTGAATTTAACAAAACAGATGAAGATATTATAGGAGATATCGCCATTGACTCACTGTTTAGCCCTGTGAAAAAGGTTAATTTCACAGTAGATAATGCCAGAGTTGGCCAAGTAATTGATTACGATAAGCTTACAATAGAAGTGTGGACTAATGGAACAATTAGACCACAAGATGCCTTAAGCGAAGGAAGCAACATCCTAATCAATTGCCTGGAATTATTCAGTGAATTACCTAACTACGAGTGTAATACAAACAGTGACGACGAAGACAATCAAAAAGATAAAGAAACTCAAATGGGCATCAATATCGAAGAATTAGATTTCTCATTAAGATCATTCAACTGTTTGAAAAGAGCTAATATCAATACTGTAGGAGATATCGTATCTCATACAAAAGCAGAAATGATGAAGATAAAGAACTTTGGTAAAAAATCCTTAGACGAAGTTGAAGAAAAACTTCAAGAAATGGGCCTTGCATTTAAAGAAGAAATAAAAGACGAATAAAGGAGGATAGACATTGGCTAACTTAAGAAAATTAGGTAGAAGAACTGATCACAGAACAGCAATGTTAAGAAACCTAGTTCAATCATTGTTCGAAAATGGAAAAATCGAAACAACAGTTACTCGTGCAAAAGAAGTTAGAAGAGAAGCTGAAAAGATGATTACACTTGGTAAAAAAGGTGATTTGAGCTCTAGAAGAGAAGCTCTTAAATATATATACAAAAAAGACGTTGTAAACACATTGTTTGAAGAAATCGCACCAGTTTATGCTGACAGACAAGGTGGATACACTAGAATCTTAAAATTAGGACCTCGTAGAGGAGACGGTTCTGAAATGTGTATACTTGAATTAGTAGATTACACAAAAAAAGAATCCTCAAATGAAAAAGAAACAGTGAAAGCTGACAAATAGAAAATAACTAAGCATTTGCTTAGTTATTTTTTTTATGGCCATTTGCGAAAATGAAAAGATAGCAATATAATAAAAATAAGAATAATTAGTTAACATATAGCGAAATATTCTAGAAATTTATTGGAGGAACCTATGAATAAAAAACTAGTAGCTGGAATTCTAATTACATTGCTACTAATAGCTATAATAGGTGGAGAAAAGACAGTATCCAAACAAATTCAACAAGAATTAGCTAAAACCAACCCAAACGTTGCAACATCTGTTAAATTCACATACACAAAAGACGGTAAGAAAGTTACAAGAGAACTTACTAATGCAGAAGCTAACGAATTAGCAAAATTAATGAACGAACACGAAAAATATGTGACAGGTGAAAGATTAAAAAGCATATTTGATAACTACTTTACATTAGTAGGAGCTAATGGAAGAACAAAAGTAGCAGTATCAGTAAATATTGAAAAAGATGAAGTCGTAATAGATGACGCAATCCTTGAAAAAGGTGCTACACTTAACAAAGATAACGACCTTGCAAAACAATACATTAAATTCATCGAAAATTTACAACAAAATTAACACAAAAATTGTTGAAAAACAAACCAGTAGGTGATATAATAGCGTTGGCTTAAAAAATTATCGCGGCAAATAATTTTTTAATGGAGATGAATATTAATGGCAAGAATGATGGGACCTAGATTTAAACAATCTAGAAGATTAGGTCTTAACGTATGCGGTCACCCAAAAGCTAACAAAAGAATGGGTAAAGGACTTGGAAGAAACGACAAGAAGTTAACTGAATATGGTATGCAACTTCTTGAAAAACAAAGATTAAGAGCATATTACGGAGTAAACGAAAAACAAATGCACAAATACTTCGAAAAAGCCCTTAACAACAAAGAAGGTCTTACAACTGGGGATGTAATGGTAAGACAATTAGAAACTAGATTAGACAACCTAGTACTAAGAGCTTCATTTGCATCATCAATCAGACAAGCAAGACAAATGGTATCTCACGGTTTAATCAGAGTAAACGGTAAAAAAGTAGATATCCCTTCTTACCAAGTAGCTGAAGGATCTGTAATCGAATTGAAAGAAAAATCAAGATCAAATGAATTGTTCAAAGAAAACTATGAAACAAACTTTGCACAATCATTACCTTACATTGACAAGGAAGAAAACTTCAAAGTAACATTGACAAGACTTCCTGAAAGACAAGAAATTCCAATCGAAATTACAGACTCATTAGTAGTTGAGTTGTACTCAAGATAATCAAAAGGCGAGTAATTATACTCGCTTTTTTTATTTGCAAACATTGATATATACTCAAATTAAAAGTACAATAATATTAATCATAAAAGAAAAGGAAAAACAAATGAAAAAACGAGTACTCATAACCACAATACTATTCTTATTCCTAGTGTATTTTAGTGCAACAACATTCTTCACATTCTACGCACTACCCAACACATACGTCAATGGTTACAACATGAGCTATGTCGAAAAATCCAAAATAGTTGACAGAAATGCAGACATCAGAACACTCACAATTAATGCTACTGATAACCGTAAACTTGTAATAGATGCAAAAGAAGTGGATTTCAACCTAAAAATAACAGAAGATTTCAAAATCGAACAAAACCCATTCTCATGGCCGTTGTCTTTTTTTGACACCAAAAAATACAATATCAATTTTGATTACACAATTGACGAAGACAAACTAAACAAAAAAATCTACCAAGCACAGCTCAACAAAAACGCCAAGAAATCGTACAACGCCTACATCAGTTACTTGGATGATGAATACACAATAATACCAGAAGAAATCGGAAACGAAATAGACACTGACAAACTCAAAGACACAATCAAAAAATCACTACTAGAACAAAAAGAAGACATCACACTCAAAAACGAATACATCAAACCAAAAGTCTACGCAAACGACTGGAACATCATACGCGCCAAAAACAAACTCAACAAACTCAAAGACATCGAAATAAGCTTTGACTTCAACGACACAATTCATAAACTAAAAGGCGCACAACTTCGCAACATGATGGAGTTTGATGAAAGAGATGGATTCGTATATAAAGACAGTGAAATCGGACACTACGTAGACGATTTGAAAAAAGAAACCGACACATACAACAAACCACACACAATAAAAACAGCAGAAAACAAAACACTCACACTGGGCGCAACAGACTACGGCTGGGAAATCGACAAACACAAAACGGTAGAACTTATAAAACTCACACTAGATGATGCGGAAGATAAAACAATAGAACCAGTGTATTCAAAAAAAGCGAAGTCAAGACTCAAAAACGACATTCAAGACGAATACATTGAAATCGACCAACAAAACAAAACGCTCTACTACATCAATAACTACAAAATCAACAAAAGTATACCCATAAAAATCGCACAACCAATCCCAAAAGGAATCTACAACATAGATAACAAAATAAAAGGCTACTCCAAAAACTACACGCTGGGATTTTACAGACACACAATATCTACAGAACAAAACTCTGACATACAAGTAAGCCCCAACCTATTAGAAAGCATATATTATGATGTGACAGACAACATAGCAGTAATAATATACTAAAGTAAAATAAAACTGACTACTCCCCACGACTAAAGACGGGGGGGTTCTCTTTTGACATAGCCGAAGATTGCTTCATTATACAAATAATCTAGTCTTCTTTAACAGAGAACTCAACAAATCTATATCGTATGATATGCACTTCACTAGCCCAGCCTTTAAAAGACCTGCTATGTGCTTATGATTTTGTCTTATTTAAGTCGGTGCAGTCAATCCGACTGGTCTTTTTTTATGCGATTAACCAACGCATTTCTTTTGTTTCTTTTAGTCTATTTATTTCTATATCATGCAAGTTAACAAACTTGTCATATTTTTCATTGCATAAATTAACATTTATTGATTTTAAATCATCACATACATTTTGGATTAAAAATGCTGAATACAAATCTCTTTGTATTTTAATATTGTCTATTATATTCCATCTTTGAGATAGTTTCTTTTTAACACACTCTTTAGTTTTATGATTAAATTGACTTGCTTTAACTTCAAACGTATCTATTCTTTTTAAATAGCTACCTACATAGTGTAGTTTTCTATCTATGATAGTTAACAGTTGGGAAGGTGAGTTATTGATAAGAGATTTTCCGAATCTCTTTTTTTTATTAATCTTTCCGTTCTTCTTGTTTATGGTTGTTTCTTTTGCTCTTTTTTGTAGGGCGTTAAATCTCATTGTTTCGACTTTAATATCTACACCTAATGATATTATCTTATTTGCCAATATTTCTTGATATTCTTTTCTTTTACTAGCTAATTTACGGTACAAGTCTTTTCTTTTTTGCTTTAGTTTGATATATCTATTAGAGTATATCCATCTTTTTGATCCCTTTTTAACCGTTCCGTCATCATTATAGTTTTTGGGATTATTTATTCTCTTAGATCGTTCTAGTTTTCTATTTAATCGTCTCAATTTTTTGTATTCATTTTCGGTATTAGATAGCTTTTCTAATTTAACACAACTATCAGATACAATAGCAACAGATGATGTTCCTATATCAAGACCTACAGTTTCTTGTCCGTAGTTTCTTTTCTTAGGAGGAATACCTTCTTTGATTACTTGAATGAAATATCTAGTCTTTCTTCTTATCTTTTTTTTAAGTATTCTAATGTATTTAGTCTTATCATTTCTTGATTGAATATTGTATATGTCATTTCTCTTTTCTTTAATCTTTAGCTTTAAATCATTCCATAGAACAATATTATCTTTTAATCTAAGACCTGTATTATTGCTTTTGTTCTCAACAGACATATCGCTATATCTGTTTTTAAAATTAACTTTATCAGCAATATGATAGTGTAGTTTTTCCACAGCCTGAAATGATCTAGTAGCAAGTTTTTGTGCTTCTAAAGAGCCTATATGTTTAGAATAAAGCTTTCTTATGTCTTTAACATATTTGTGCATATCATATTCAGAGTAGTTCAAAGATAGTTCTATTTCTTTAAGTCTTCTGTTTCTTTCTTTGCTAGATTTTTCTTTTAAAAGACTACTGTATTCTTCATTTTTCTTTAATCTATCGAGTCTTTTCAAACACTCATTAAGACAAGCATTGTATATAGACTTAGCACTATTAAATTTCTTTTCTAAACTTTTTCTATCTCTAGTAGTTGTCAATAGTTCATATTGAACTACATACGATGCTGTCTTATTTTTCATCTATACACCTTTCTGTTGTTCTATATACTTTTTTACTACCTTGTCGTTTATGTGTCCTACAGAACAAGCAAAATAGCTTCTAGTCCATAAACTCGGTATTTTGCTTTTTAATTCTGGAAATTCATTTCTTAGTATGTTTGAAGACTTTCCTTTTAGTGCTTTTATTACTCTATGAAGACTTTTTCTAGGGTCAAACTCTATAAAGAGATGAACGTGATCTGGCATTATTTCCATAGCCTTAATATCTATTTCTTCATCCTTAGCGATTTCTAAAAACACCTCTTTTAATCTATCGTCAATTCCATTTACTAATACTTTTCTTCTGTATTTAGGACAAAAGATAATATGGAATTGATGTTTGTATACTATTCCTTTTTTTCTAGTGTAGTTAATCATTGATATCACCTATGTTTATTATATCATATATGGATAGACTACACAACAACAATCTATTGTATAAATTATTTTTTAAAGCTTGCTTTCCAGTTCATCCCCACGACTAAAGTCGGGGGCTTTCTGTGGTTTTATTGTAAAACAAAAGTAAAAAAACTTTAAAATTCACTTGACAATACAGTGCAAACTTGATAATATATATAAGCACTCAATTGTTCGGTGAATTTTTTAATTAAATAAAATTAAAAAAACACTTGACAATAAAGAAATACAAGAGTATAATGTAATAGTTAGCTCACAAAACGCGAACTTCAAATAAACTTTGAAAATCACGTTTTAAAATATATTTCGTGAGTATAGAACCTTAATAAATTAAATAAAGTAAATACTTTGAGAGAAGTACAAACCAAACAATAATTCGGTGAGAATAAAAAA